>JAZNOK010000200.1:0-7617 GCA_045580775.1 Eubacteriales bacterium | reverse complement strand
ATACCTAAGGTCAAAGTAATGCGTCAAAGCAGGATATACATGATCGACTCACGGTTATTAGTACCGGGAGATGTGTTATTGGTTGAGACGGGAGATATTATTTGTGCCGACTGCAAATTACTCAGCTCTGATAATTTGTTTGTGTATGAAAAAGATATTTCCGGAAAAAATGAACCTGTAAAAAAGTTCTTTTCGTCTGACACCGATGCTGTCAGCTTGTCTGATATGAGCGGAATGCTTTTTGCAGGATCAAGTGTTGTCTCAGGATATGGAGTAGCTGTTGTTGTAGCGGTAGGTAATAACACAGAAATTGTGTCATCAGCCGGGCTTTTGCCTATTTGCGGCAGACATGAACCTGAGTTGTTTTTTGAAATTAAGAGAAAATGCAGACAGTGGGGGATCTTCACTACTGTTGCTATGATCGTAATGTTTTTCATTAAACTTCTTGTGATGCCAACAGGAATCTTTGATGCTTTTTTGTGTGTTGTTGCTCTGATGGGAGCATCAATGAGTGAAGCTCTTTTGCCGCTTTCTCAGGTTGTTGCCGCACGGCATATTTCACATATTGCACAAAGCGGAGAGAATGATCGTGCTTTGATAAAAAATGTCGGTTCAATAGAAGCTTTAGCCTCAGTTTCGGTTCTTGTTTTGACCGAAAATGATATAAATTATGAACCTGCTGAATTTTTGTCTTTATTATCGAAAAAGAGAGTAAAGACTATCATTTGCTCGAGCAGAAAAAATGCCTTTGATATTGCGGTTAAATACGGAGCTTCTGTATCTGATGACGTATCACATATTGAGTATGCAAACGGAATTTTAGCTGTTTTTATAGCTGATAGATCTGAAGAACGTGCTTCTTTGGTCATGAGTCTGAAAAATTCCGGCGAATGTGTCGGTGTGATCAGCACACAGCTTGCGTCTATCAGAATGCTTAACGGTGCAGACGCATCATTTACATACGGTATTTTTAAATACAAGACCCAAAACATGTCAAAGATCAATTTAGAGGGGGTTAATATAACCCAAAATCAAATACTGTCACGTGTGTCCGATGTTGTTTGTGAACCAAAGATTATTTCTGCATTCAGAGCTATCGAATGCTCTGCTGAGATCTTCTCAAAGATCTCCTTTGCGTCAATGTACATCATTATTTCTCAGTGTGTTCGTATGCTGTTTTGTGCCCTGTCACTATTCAGTCAAGTATTATTTTTAAAGCACTCTGATGTCCTTATACTTGGAATGATGTTAGATCTTTGTTCGGTGTTTATTCTTTCGTTTTTAAGCTTTGACCCTGAGAAGATCAAAAACTCTAAATTCATTTCCGGTTCGCGTTATGCTGTATCGGCTTCTCTTTTAGTCTTCTTTTCCGTTTTATTGTCTACTTTATTTACTTTTGCATTAGCTGATAGCACTGTTGCGGTATCCGCTAACGCTGTCGTTTTTGCTGTTCTTACGCTTTTGCCGTTCGTATACATGGCAAGCTTACCTTATGATAAGAAGGACAAGCATAATCATACCCTATTGATAACTTTCTTTATTTCTATTATGGGCGTATTAGCTATTATTACATTTGTTTTAAATATTTCATCAATATTACAAATATATTTGAACTTAATTTCATTTGCGGTAGCTTTGTTTGCGTCTGTTGTAATCTATATGATTTTTCTTTTCTTAAACAAATTCGTGTTAAACAAAGTTACTAAGTAACAAATAGGGGGGAATATTTTGGATCGAGTAAAAATTGGCGAACAGAGTATCAGATTGCTCTATTCGACAGAAATATCAGAAGCTGTAAGAAAGCTTTTTGTGTCTGTCAACTACACTCTTAGCTCTGATGTAGTGTCGGCTCTTGAGCGTTGCACAAACATAGAAACCGACCCGCTTGGGAAAAAGGTTTTATGCAGACTGTGCGATAATTTATCTGCAGCGAATGAATTATCGGTTCCTATATGCCAGGATACCGGACTTGCTGTTGTATTTGCAGATGTTGGAGAAGATATCCATATTGTCGGTGATACTTTGGAGAATGCAATTAATCAAGGCGTCAGAGATGCTTATGTTCACGGAAAAATGAGACTGAGTATTGTCAAAGATCCTCTTTACAACAGAGAAAACACAAACGATAATACTCCTGCAATAATACACATTAGATATGTAAAAGGAGATAAGCTCTCAATCACAGCTGCACCGAAAGGCTTCGGAAGCGAAAATATGAGCTCACTTCGGATGTTTACTCCCTCTGCATCGGAAAAAGATATAATCGATTATGTTGTTGACACTGTAAAAAAGGCCGGCAGTAATCCTTGCCCGCCGATAGTGGTTGGTGTCGGTATCGGGGGGAATTTTGAGTATTGTGCTTATTTATCAAAGAGAGCGTTGACACGATCTCTCGACGATAAAAACCCAATAAGAGAATACGCTTTGCTTGAGACGAAGTTACTTGAAACTATAAACGCACTGGGAATCGGACCTCAGGGATTCGGTGGGGATACGACAGCATTGGCTGTTAAAGTTGAAGCGGCTCCCACTCATATTGCGGGTCTTCCTGTAGCGGTGAATATAAATTGCCACGTTGCACGTCATAAGTCAGTTATTCTTTAAAAAATACAGATGAGGTACAAAGAAATGTTCAGACAAAAAAAGAAGTTGTTTTTAATACTTGCACTCTCTCTCATTATTATCCTTGTGACGACTTTTGCAAGTTCTCTGATCTCGGCTCAAACTTCAACTCCGGTCATTCATTCTATTGATCAATTGAATCTTGACGATCATGAGCCTGATTCCCACGAGGGGCAGACTGACAGATCTACACTTGAGCTTGATTACAGATCTATGCAGTTATTGGATATTGACGAGCTTTCAACAGGTACTGCTCATTATCCCAGATTGAAAAAGCTCGCTGACGGCACATTTATACTGTTTTATAACTCCGGACGTACCGGACCTAACATCATGTACATAACAAGTTCCGATCTAAAGACTTGGTCAGAACCTCAAACTTTATTTGCGGCAGATGATACCTTCAAATACGCTACAGCAGATGCCGCTGTCCTTGATAACGGTGATATTCTGGTTTGTGCAGCGAAAATGACAGATTCATGGGGATCATTTGTAACTGATATGTCCTCAAGCGGACTTGTAACAAAAAGATCCACAGATAACGGAAAAACATGGTCTTCAGAGCAAACTGTATACACAGGTATGGCATGGGAACCGTCTGTTCTTCAGCTTGATTCAGGTGAGATACAGATATATTTTACTCACACCGCTCCATATATCGCTCTATATGGATACTATGACGAACTCAGATCTACAGGTTCTGCTATGATCCGTTCTGTAAATGACGGACTTACATGGACTCCCAACATTACATCTCACAACGTAAACGCATCCGATCCTTATGCCGCATGGAGAGTTATGCAGCAGAAGATAGGAACTATGACTCTGACTGAACTCGCAACCGGAAAGTCAGTTGAAAAGTCCATGTTCAATGATCAGATGCCTGTAGCTATTCAGCTCAATAACGGTTCAATAGCTATGGTTGTTGAGTCTTATTTACATTTTGCAGATCATCCTGTCAATGGCGGAAAATATCAGCTTTCTTTAGGTTTTTCTCATGATAACTGGGCAACTCCCCTCGGCATGGAGGAGGAAGGTCCTGCTGATAAGCTTTTGAATATCGACCGTGCTGCAGGACCGTATATCTCTCAGTTCCCATCAGGTGAGGTTATTGTCTCTCATACCAACTCATCTTCAGCGTTGGAATACAAAGTTTTTGATACTACCGGACATACATATCTTCGCGATTATTCATTTAATCCCGGTGTAACAAACCTATGGAGTGCTTCTGAAGTTATATCATCGCACAAAATAGCAATGGTAGTAGATGACGGAAATGACGCAGACTCTGCAGAAGCGGCTACATTACAGATCAGCCTTTCGGAGTTGGCACTCAATCATAATATTTCCGCCAAGAGACAAAAAACTACACTTGACGGCAACAGTGCTGATTGGTCAGAGAACACCGACGCAATATTTGTAGGAAGCTTGTCGCAGGCTCAGGTTTCTGTTCGCTCTGCTTATGACGATACATACGTGTATTTTCTTGTAGAAGTTCTTGATAATTATCTCAGCTCTTCAGACAGAGTTGAGCTGTGCATTTCGCCTTCGCTTACAAGTACAAGCAGCTATAGTATTACAGTTGGACCCAACGGCCTTGTATCGAAGACCTATGGATATACAGCGGATGTATCGAAATATGTTAACGGTACAATTGGATCTGATTCAAATACTGATGTCGGATATATGGTAGAGATCCGACTTTCAAAGAGCGATCTTTCAAAGATAAGCTTTACGGATAGCATGTACATTCTGCCAAAACTGTATAACGTTGATGGTTCTACATCGTATTCTTATGACAGTATCACCGGTGCCAATATCGGCGTTAACGGAAAGAATTACTGTCCAAAGATTACCTACACAGAAGTAAAGAAGTATGATACTGTGTACGTATCAAGCACAGGAGATGACAATGCCTACGGAAATACTTCTGCCAACGCTGTAAAGACACTTGCCAGAGCTGCACAGTCTCTAAACGACGGCGGTACTATCATAGTGGTAAATAACATAACTTTGTCATCTGATCAGCATATCAAGAGTACAGCGGGGAAAGTTACTGTCAGAGGTCTGAGCGGAAACGAAGTCATTAGCTGTGCATGTGATATATATGCTTATACTTCACTTGATTTTGACAAGATTAATTTCAAGCTTACTGCAGCTAACAAATTTATTTACGCTCAGTATAACGATCTTGTGATAGGACCGAATGTAACGTGTTCGAAAACGGTATCCACAAGTTATGCAATCATCGGCGGTTATTTTGCTGATAATGCAAAAAGCACATACGCTGCTCTTTGCTCAGATGATGATTGCTATATTGAGATCAACGCAGGAACATGGCGTTATATTCGCGGCGGTAACAGAAGAAGCGGAACATCCGCCCCTCTCGGTCACTATTCCGGTGACACCACTATCCTTATCAACGGCGGAACTTTCGAAGCTACTACAACCGGGCTCTCGGATGATGTATCTTCACCTACAGGTATGAATAGTTCGAGCGGAAATCATGTGATGATTATCGCAGGCGGAAAGTTTAACGGTGCTGTTTACGCACAAAGCAGATCCGGCGGTATCGAAACATCCGCAGACGGATACACCGCCAATCCCGAATACAGCGGCAGCACTACAGTCATCCTCGCAGGAGGAACTGTATCCGGAACAGTCAAATCTTCTCAGACTGTAGGATATCCATCAGCTGGTATCACGTATACTCTTAATACTAAGATTAATGTAGAGTATGCATACGGACTTGATGGTTCTGTAGGAACGGGATTTGATCAGTCGGTATGCTTCGGAGGATATGAGATTCCTGTTTCTTCTGTACCCACCAAGATAGAAATAAACGGTAAAGCAACAGATTTCCGTTGCTACGCTGACAAAGTTTTCATTCCTCTTGATGCTGCAAGCTCAAAAGCAATAGCTGTTATTTACTTTGAGTCTTCATCAATGATATATATTATCGACCCCGCTTCATATACATTTGAAGATCTGCAAATGTCTGATGCTTTTCCGAAATATATCGGAACTGCGATCAGAAACACAGCTTCAGCAGGACTGAGATTTAAGACTTCTGTTAATCTGGAGCTACTACCAAGCAATATATCGGTAAATAAGGTCGGTGCCATTGCCTCGTTTAGGTCCGATCTCGTATCCGAGACAGATCTGTCTCTTGAACTCGAAAAGCATGGAGACAGCGTTGCGTACGATGCTCAAAATTTGTACGAGCATTGGTATGAAGAAAAAGACAACGGAGAAAAGGTATATACCGCTGTTCTAGTCAATTTCAATTCGGATGAATACAAAAAGCTCGTAACATACAGACCCTATATTCAATTCGAGTATCAAGGTGATGTATATACATTGTACGGAGAGTGTGTCAGCCGCTCTGTATATGGAGTTGCTAAACAGTGTACAGGAGTAGACTCTGCAAACAGTTTTATTCAAGGAATTATATCATATGTTGAAGGCTCCGATAATGATCTCGATCATTCTTTCTTTCAATAAAATTTCATAAATATAATGATTATCGAAAGAGAAATAATTGAAATGAAAAACAAAAGAAATCGTAGGATCATCTTTCTTGCTATTGCATTTGTTTTGATCAGTCTGCTGGTGTCTATCCCCGTATTTACACTGGCAGATGATCAGGCACCGCATATTCACTCAATTACTGAGCTCAATCTCGATGAGCATGCTCCGGATTCTCATGACGGAGCAACAGACAGATCCACTCTTGAGCTTGATTTTCGAAGCATGCAGATCCTTTCACCTGATGAGCTTGGAACAGGTACTGCTCATTATCCAAGATTAAAGCGGCTCAGTGACGGTACGTATATACTATTCTATAATACCGGCAGAACACACCCTGATGTATATTACAAGGTATCGTCTGATCTTCGTACGTGGTCCGATCCTGTACCATTTTGTGTTTCGGACGGAACTTACTATTATGCTACTTGTGATGCTGTTGTACTGTCAAACGGTGATATTCTTTGCTGCGTAGCAAAGCGTCCGGTATCTTGGGCAGCATATTCCGGTATCATGGATGGAAGTACTCTTATCACAAAACGTTCTAAAGACAACGGAAAGACATGGTCTGAAGAGCAGACGGTTTATACAGGCATGGTATGGGAGCCGAGCCTGCTTGAGCTTGATACAGGTGAGATACAGATCTATTTTACATCTACGGCTACATATACAGCACTGTACGGATATAATTATGATGTCAGATCGTC
Source organism: Eubacteriales bacterium (assembly GCA_045580775.1). Taxonomy (GTDB): domain Bacteria; phylum Bacillota; class Clostridia; order Oscillospirales; family CAG-272; genus JAZMZS01. The sequence goes on along the minus strand of JAZNOK010000200.1, from coordinate 760 downwards.
TGGATCTTCCATAATTCGCTCTTATGACGGAGGTTATACCTGGACACCAAATATCACAGGACATAATGTCGATCCGACAGACCCATACGGTGCCTGGAGAGTAATGCAGCAAAAGATCGGTACTATTACCGTTACTGATCCCAAAACCGGCGAGACGTTTGATGAAGATTGGTTCAATGATCAAATGCCTGTTGCTGTTCAGCTCAATAACGGATCTATTGCTATGGTAGTTGAATCCTATCTCCATTTTGCTCCCCATCCTGTAAATGACGGTTATTATCAGCTCTCTATCGGATATTCTTACGATAACTGGGCGACACCTCTTGGCAGAAAAGAAGAAGGACCTGCTGACAAGCTTCTTAATGTTGACCGTGCTGCAGGACCGTATATCAATCAGTTTGCTTCGGGTGAGGTTATTATTTCTCATACCGATAATACATGTAAGGTTGAGTATAAGGTAGCTGATCCGACAGCTCATATACTCAGTCAGGATTTCAAAATAAACACGGGTGCGAGCACACTGTGGAGCTCTTCGGAGATTCTTGACGGACACCGTCTGGCATTTGTTTCTGATGATGGAAACAACCCCGATGATGTTGAATCAAAAACTATGGATGTTGCATGTCTTCAGATGTCTCTTAACCACAATTTGACTGCTTTTTCTCAGAAAACTTCATTTGATGGCTATAATTACGATTGGTCTGAAAATACAGAAGCAATTTTCATAGGAAGCATGTCCCAGGCTCAGTGCTCTGTTCGT
>JAZNOK010000199.1:0-3518 GCA_045580775.1 Eubacteriales bacterium | reverse complement strand
GAATTATATCCTGCTTCCCTGTGAAATGTCAAGAAGGTTTATTAAAATACACATAAATGTGAATTATTTTTCAAAAAGGTATTGACAAACAAAACTCAAAGTGCTAAAATACGAACCATCAAAGGCGATGACGAAGACGGTGCAGAATTGAGTCTACCAGAGAGTCGGTGTTTGGTGCGAACCGACAGACAGTTTCCTGCAATACCCATCACTTCCGAGCCGGAGATCCGAAAGGGCATACCGAGTAGACATCTCCCGTATCTGCTGCGTTAAAGCATAGGAATTGTCAGATTCCGAGAGTGGCGGTTTGAACAACCGCAATTTGAGTGGTACCGCGAGTGAATTATCACCCGTCTCAAAGTTTTTTTGAGACGGGTATTTCTATTTTTATATGATTATTCAAATATTTTTTCAAGGAGGAAAAAACCATGACAACAGTATCAAACGAAAAGCTGCAAGAGGTAGCACTGAGAATACGCGAAATGCGTGAGATATGCGGCATTACGGTTGATGACATGGCACAGAAAACCGAGGTTTCTACAGAGGAATACAAGCAATATGAAGCAGCTGAACTTGACTTTCCCTTTACGTTCATACATAAATGCTGCGTGGTATTCGGTATTGGGATTTCGGATCTTCTTGAAGGTCAGAGTGCAAATCTGTCCTCATATACAGTAACGAGAAAAGGCAGAGGTCAGCAAACAGCAAAGGAAGACGGCATAGATATTCAGAATCTTGCACCTATGTTCAGAAAGAAAATCGCCGAACCTTACTTTGTAAAGTATTCCTACAACGCTGGTCTTCAGAACAAACCGATAGAACTGCAAAGGCACTCCGGACAGGAGTTTGACTTTATCCTCTCGGGAAAGCTCAAGGTACAGGTTGGAGATAACACAGAAATACTCGAAGAAGGCGACAGCATCTACTACAACTCATCCACACCTCACGGAATGATAGCTGTTGACGGACGTGACTGCACATTTGTAGCAATAATATTACCGGGAGAAAACGTCACAGAGCCTGTAATAAGAAAGTCTCTTGTCAACGCCCACAACGACAGCTCAAAGACCTACGAATCCTCCAAGTTTATCAAGTGCACCGAAGATCAAGAAGGCAAGCTGACTTCAATCGACTTTATAAACGAGGACAAATATAACTTTGCATTCGATACTGTTGATGCGATCGCCAAAAAAGATCCGGAAAAGCTCGCAATGATCCATATCGACAAGTACAAAAACGAACGCCGCTTTACTTACAACGACATGAAGCGTTCTTCCGCTCAGGTAGCAAACTACTTCAAGTCTCTCGGAATCAAACGCGGTGACAGAGTAATGCTCGTTCTCAAACGTCACTATCAGTTCTGGTTCTCAATACTGGCTCTTCACAAGCTCGGAGCCATCGCTATCCCCGCAACCAACCTTCTGCAAGAGCATGACTTTGACTACCGTTTCAAGGCTGCAGGAGTAAGTGCTATCGTTTGTACAGCTGACGGAGATGTGGCAAACCAGGTTGATCTCGCGGCTAAAGGTTGTCCTGAGCTAACAACAAAGATCCTTGTTGGCGGAGAGAGAGAAGGATGGCACAACTTCGACGAGGAATACAAGCTCTTCTCTGCTCATTTTTACCGCACCGAAGACACAGCGTGCGGCAATGACCTGATGCTGATGTTCTTTACTTCAGGTACGACAGGATATCCAAAGATCGCAGCTCATAATTATAAATATGCACTCGGTCACTATATCACTGCAAAATACTGGCATGGAGTAGATGAAAACGGACTGCACTTCACTATATCCGAGACCGGCTGGGGAAAAGCTCTCTGGGGCAAGCTCTACGGTCAGTGGCTGTGCGAAGGTGCGGTATTCACCTATGATTTCGACCGTTTTGACGCGGCCGAGATACTCCCCATGTTCGCTAAATATAACATCACAACCTTCTGTGCTCCTCCTACAATGCTTAGAATGATGATCAAGGAAGACATATCAAAGTACGATCTTTCGTCTATCAAGCACATGACAACAGCAGGAGAGGCACTAAACCCGGAAGTATACCGCCAGTTTGAAAAATCGACAGGACTCCAGATCTACGAAGGCTTCGGGCAGACAGAGCTCACGCTTGTTATCGCAAACCTCCTCGGTTCTACGCACAAGCTCGGCTCAATGGGAAAACCTGTGCCTCTGTATGATGTCGATATTCTCGATGCGGACGGAAACAGTGTACCTGACGGAGAAACAGGCGAGATCGTAGTCAAAACAAGCGAAAAGATCCCCTGCGGACTCTTTGACGGTTATTACAGAAACCAAGAGAAGACAGACGAGGTTTGGCATGACGGCTACTATCACACCGGAGACACTGCATGGAGAGACGAAGACGGATACTATTGGTATGTCGGACGTGTTGACGATGTTATCAAATCATCAGGCTACCGCATTGGACCGTTCGAGATCGAAAGTGTCATAATGGAGCTTCCATACGTACTTGAGTGCGGTGTATCTGCTGCTCCTGACGAGGTAAGAGGTCAGGTTGTAAAGGCAAGCATTGTACTTGTTAAGGGAACCGAAGGCACAGAAGAACTCAAGCGAGAGATCCAAAACTATGTCAAGAAGCACACAGCCCCCTACAAGTACCCGAGAATAGTTGAGTTCAAGAGCGAACTACCCAAAACTATCTCCGGAAAGATACAGAGAAACAAGCTTTAATACTTCAATGCGTTCAGGTACATATTGCATAACAACTGCAATATGTACCTGGAAAAGGTTTTTTAGTTATATATTATCAATAAATATACAACAAAATATACGACAAAAAACGATTTTTTCATAAAACATCTTGACAAATACGTCCAAGCTATGATACTATGTACGAGTCAAAATATTAAAGGCACTGACGAAGAGTGCATACGGTCTTTGTTTTACAGAGAGATGATACACGGTGAAAGTCATTAATCAATGCCGTATGTTTGTAGCTTCTGAGCCGAGAGGAAGAACGCGTTGTTTAGTTAGTAGACCCTCTCCGTGATTGCTGCGTTAATGCATAGGGATTGTTTGATTCCAAGAGTGGCGGTTTGATTACCGCAATTTGAGTGGTACCGCGGGTATGTTTTTTTAAAAGCATCGCTCGTCTCAAAGTATTATGAGCTTTGGGACGGGCGTTTTTCGTCCCGAAAAAGGAGAAAAAATGGAAAAGATCACAGGACTGGATATCAAGATCAAGGAGATCGCACGTCGAATCCGTGAGCTTCGTGAGATCGAGGGTCTCACAGCAGAGCAAATGTCACAAAAAACAGATGTCAGCTATGAGGAGTATATTGCGCTCGAGGCAGGAGAGAGAGATCTCAACTTTGCCTTCATCTACAGATGCGCACTTGCCTTCAACGTTGACGTAACAGAGATCATCGAGGGTTACAGCCCCAAGCTGAAATCCTACACCGTAACCAAGCGCGGTGAGGGTCAGAGGATCGAGCGCGCACACGGAATGACATATTACAACCTTGCTTCCTCATTTCTCAACAGAATTGC
>JAZNOK010000198.1:0-6529 GCA_045580775.1 Eubacteriales bacterium | reverse complement strand
GTCATCATGGTCACGCACAACCCTGAGCTGGCTGAGCGTTATTCGACTCGTATCATTTCCCTGCGTGACGGTCAGGTGATAGGCGACACAGCTCCGTACGATCCGTCGACTGATACTGTCAGCCGCGATGCATCCGCACCTATGGGAATTGATGTACTTGCCCCCGTCAGAGAAAAGCCGAAAAAAGCCAAAAGAGTGAAGAAAAAGCCCATGTCTCATCTGACGGCTCTTTCACTGTCAAAAAACAACCTGATGACAAAAAAAGGCAGAACTGCCCTGACCTCCTTTGCAGGGTCTATCGGTATCATCGGTATTGCTATGATACTGGCTCTGTCAAACGGTATAAACAACTATATAAATTCCGTGCAGAAGGACACGCTGTCATCATACCCCATTCAGCTTAAGGCTGAGGAAGTAGACATGACGAGCATGCTTGCTTCTTTGATGGAGAGCGAGGAGAAAAAAGCTAACCGTGAGGAAGGCAGAGTTTACTCCAACACAGTAATGTATGAGCTTCTCTCCTCCTACATGAGCACAGAGACAAAGAAGAACAACCTCGCAGAGTTCAAAAAATTCATAGAAACATCAAACAAGCTCGACGAGTACGCCTCTGCCATTCAGTACGGATATAAAACTCCCCTATATATCTATTCAGACACGGCATTCGGTATAAAGCAGGTAGAGCCCTCAAATGTATTTGAGTCCGTCATGCCTGACTCAATGGGAGACTCAATGTCGCAAATGTCGGGCATGGCAGGTATGATGGGAGGCTCGGGCGGCATTCAGATATGGACAGAGCTGCTCTCTGAGAAAAGCGGCAGCGGCATCAATGAAATGATCCTCGAGCAGTATGATCTCGTAGACGGAAGATGGCCGCAGTCAAAAGAAGATCTCGTACTCATACTAAACTCAAACAATGAGGTCTCCGACCTATCCCTGTACGCTCTGGGACTGAAAGACACAAGCGAGGTCGATGACATGTTCCGCGATGTCATGGCAGGGATAAAGGACGAAAACTACGGAGATGTCAGCTATTCCTACGACGAGATATATGCTCTGTCATTCAAGCTTCTGCTACCTGACGAATACTACACCTACGATCAGACCAGCCAAACCTACCGTGACATGAGGGACAATGAAACATTCATGTCGCTGGCTATGGGTGATGCGGATACCGGACTGACGCTGAAGGTATGCGGTATCATCAGACCCAACCCCGATGCCGTTTCTACTGCTGTCTCGGGAACTGTAGGCTACACCACCGATCTGACAAAATACGTAATAGAAGCCACAAACTCCTCAGAAGTAGTAAAGGCACAGCTGGAAGATACAAAGCATGATATAGTAAGCGGACTGGAGTTTGATGACGGAAGCTCCGACGCTCTCACCGACTCAGACAAAAAGGAACGTTTTGTCTCCTATGCCGAAAAGCTCAAGCCCGCACAGAAAGCATTGCTGTACACGGATATAATGAGCGTTCCCTCAGCCGATATGCTGGCTCAGAGCACCGCACAGATCCTCTCTCAGTATCCTGATACCGAAAAGAAAAAGGATGCAATCGCTCAGGCATATTCACAGCAGGCGGAAATGGATGCCGATACTATACATCAATATATCGACAAAATGACCGATGAAGAGATCGACGCGGCAATGCAGCAGCTCGCGGTCCTTATGGCGACCGAGATGTATGCCGCCCAGGTACAAAACCGGCTGTCTGCCATGAGTACCGAACAGCTCTCGGCGTCACTGGATGCTCTTGTTTGCTCCTCGGATGAAGCAACGCTCGCGGCATACCATGACAGCTTTATGCCTTCGGAGTATTCCGAGCTTACCCACTCAGAGTGCCTGGAGCAGCTCGGGTATGTTGACTTTGAAAGTCCGAGCTCTATCAACATATACGCGGCTACCTTTGAAAACAAAGACAGCATAAGCGACATCATATCAGACTACAACGAAACAGCCAAAGAAGAGGACAAGATCAGCTACACAGACGTAGTGGCTCTCATGATGAGCGGTATAAGCACGATAATCAACGTCATTTCATACGTGCTGATCGCGTTTGTTTCTATTTCTCTTGTCGTTTCTTCCATCATGATAGGAATCATCACCTATATAAGTGTCCTCGAGCGAACAAAGGAGATCGGTATTCTGCGTGCGATCGGAGCATCAAAGGGAGATATCTCCAGAGTCTTCAATGCCGAAACTCTCATTGTCGGATTTGTATCCGGATTTTTCGGAATAGCATTTACCCTGCTCGCATGCATCCCTGCCAACGCCATAATCCGGCATCTGACCGGCATCGGCAATATTGCGGCGGAACTGCCTCCGTTGGCTGCGGCTGTACTTGTAGGCATCAGCATGTTCCTGACCTTTGTCGCGGGGCTCGTCCCGTCCAAGATAGCCGCAAAGAAAGACCCTGTTGTGGCTCTGAGGAGCGAGTAGACCATGCATGTATTTAAGATCCCACTAAAGCTGACTTGGGCTCTGCTGTCAGCTGCCGCGGTGATGTTTTGCTCCTGCTCGGGGCAAGATCAGCTGGTGCACTCTGAGGTATACTACGATATGTTTGACACCTTTGTCACGGTGTCAGCATACGGAGTGGACAAAGAATCGTTCGATACCGCCTGCACAGTGATCAAGGAGGAACTCTACCAACGCTCCTGCCTCTATGACATCTACCGCGAATATGACGGTATCAACAACCTTGCCACCGTGAACAAAAACGCAGGAATATCCCCTGTACGCGTAGACCGGCGTCTGATCGAGCTCGTTGAGTTTTCGATAGACGCCTATACACTCACAGACGGAAAGGTAAATATCGCCATGGGCAGCGTGCTGTCTCTCTGGCATGACGCAAGAGAAAACTCCGCCGTCACGGAAAACAACACCCCTCCGCCGACCGAGCAGGAGCTCAGAGAAGCATACAAGCACACAAACATCAACGATATCATAATAGACACCGAGAACATGACACTGTATCTCTCTGACCCTGAGATGTCACTTGACGTAGGGGCGGTAGCGAAGGGCTTCAGTGCGGATGCCGCACGTGAAAAGCTCGGAGAGCTGGGGATCGAGGACAGCTATTATGTCAATCTCGGGGGAAATGTCATTACAGTCGGATACAAATACCCAAATGACAAGACCCCATGGCAGGCATCAGTCAACACAAGCTACCTCGAATATGATACGCCTCCGGTGCGGCTATCGCTCATAGACGAGTCTCTTGTGACCAGTGCCGTAAATGAACGTTTCTTTACCTACGGATCAGAGAGCTACCATCACATTATCGACCCTGAAACGCTCATGCCGGCAGCTTACTTTGACTCAGTCAGCATCAAGGGCAGATCAAGTGCTATGTGCGATGTACTGTCTACGGCTCTTTTCTGCATGAGCGAGTCTGACGGAAGTGCACTTATAGAGAGTCTGGAGGGAGTCGAGGCACTGTGGATAAACGAAAGAGGCACTCACAGCACAAGCGGATTTTTTCCTAATGCAGATTAACGGATCCGCATCCTGCAAGCAAATCAAAAAAAGGAAAGCAGACTTCCGGCACAGGCTCTCGGGGGAGATGCCTCAAAGTGATATATCCTTCGGATGTGATATGTTGGCTTTGCGATAGGAAAATTCGGGAAAACCGATTTTGCCTTTTTCCTGTAAAGAAAAAAAGCCGTACGGCACCTGTAATGACAATACAGGAGGACGTATGGCTTTTTCTTTTGATCATTTTCTGAGCAGACGCATCATTATAATATAACCGAGGGTAGCGTGGATAGCATACAAAAGCATAGACACGACCATGCTGAATACGTCCTGTGCAAGGACGGTCCCCTTCAAAAAGAACGGAATGTTCTCTGCGAGCTCCAATCCCGCTCCGCACAAAAACATAAACACACAGCAAAGCAGCACCTGCACATGCACCTTCACTCTGCGGCGGGAAAGCAGCACCGCAGCTGCTGTTATCACAGCTACACGAAAGAGCATAAACAATGCATCATACAAAAGCACCAGCGGCTCGGACAGAGTCACGGACGGATCGGAGAGCTTGAGCACAAAGAGAGCCAGCAAAGTCAGCACTGTCGGCACGCTCATTCCGATATACAGAACAGCCCCGCCGCCCACCGCCTTGCTGATATTGTTTCTCAGGGCAAAACGCTCAACATACGCCGCCCCGATAAAAAACGCCGCAGTACCGAGAAAGCTCGACAGGTAAAAAAGCACTCCCGCTCCCACCTCACACACAGCATGAAGAAAGCTGCCGTCGCGTGCTGCATCCACAGACATATCCGAGCAAAGATACCCGAGCCACTTATACAAAGGTGTGAGAACAGCAACGCAGAGCAGGTTTATCGCGATCACTGCCGCAGCTTCAAAGAACAGCGACTCGCGTTTGCTTTTTTTTGAAGATGGCAGTCTTGCATTTTGATACTTCAGATTAGTTTTCATTCATTTTACTCCGGACAATGCATATTAGACCTGACTATTATAGCATTTTGTTTTCCCTTTTTAAATAGATAAAGTGTAAATTTATGAAAATTTCCGTTTATTTCGTGATTTTTTGGAAGTAGTGTAAAAAATCGTTAAATTTTTGATTTTTTTCGGATTAGGTGTAGAAATTTCGCCAAAGTTGTGTTATTATATCTGTGTATGAAAAATAATCAAATATCACAATTCATGAAAGGATCGAGAAAACATGAAAACTAAAGTTCTTGTTGAGACCTCGGCACGCCACGTTCATCTGACAGAAGAGCACATCGAAGCTCTGTTCGGTAAGGGTGCTACACTCACACACAAAAAGGACCTCAGCCAGCCCGGTCAGTTTGCCTGCGAGGAGAGAGTTACCCTCGTAGGCCCTAAGAAGTCTATAGCAAACGTAATCATCCTCGGACCCGCACGTAAGGATACTCAGGTAGAGGTTTCCTTTACTGATGCTCGTACTCTCGGTGTCAGTGCTCCGGTAAGAGAGTCAGGTGACGTTGCAGGTACACCCGGACTAAAGCTGGTCGGACCTGCAGGTGAGGTGGATATTGACTACGGCGTTATCGTAGCTAAGAGACACATTCACTTCACTCCCGAAGATGCCGCTGAATACGGCGTTTCCGACAAGGAGATCGTAAAACTCAAGATCGAGTCGAACGACAGAACCACTATCTTTGACGATGTTGTAGTCAGAGTCAACCCCAACTTTGCAGCAGCAGTTCACCTCGACACTGACGAGGCAAATGCAGCTTGTGCTTTCGGTGAGTGCTATGGAGATATCGTAAAATAATATTTTACGATATCTCAACTATGAATGTTTTGCCAAAAACATTCATATCATAACATTTTGCTTCAGCAAAATTCATAGTTGTAAACCGTAAACTCAGCAAAAAGCTTACAGCTTCACCCCGTATATATTTTAAAAATACATAAATACACAAGGAGAAAAACAAACATGATTTACTCAAATGAAGTAGAGCACATGTGTGTCGTTGCCAAGGGCCCCTTCCACGGTCCCGCTCCTATTCCCGAAGAGGGCAAATGGGTAAAGGCAAAAGAGATCACAGACATTTCTGCATACACTCACGGTGTGGGCTGGTGTGCACCTCAGCAGGGAGCATGCAAGCTCTCCCTCAATGTAAAAGACGGTATCATCGAGGAAGCACTCGTTGAGACTATAGGCTGTTCCGGTATGACTCACTCCGCAGCTATGGCTGCTGAGATACTCCCCGGCAAGACTCTGCTCGAGGCTCTCAACACAGACCTCGTTTGCGATGCTATCAACACCGCAATGAGAGAGCTGTTCCTCCAGATCGTATACGGACGCAGCCAGTCTGCATTCTCTGAGGGCGGTCTTGTTATCGGAGCCGGCATGGAAGACCTCGGCAAGGGCGAGAGATCCATGGTAGGTACTATGTACGGAACAAAGGCAAAGGGCGTTCGTTATCTCGAGATGACAGAGGGCTACTGCACCAGAATGGCACTCGATGAAAACGACGAAGTTATCGGATATGAGTTCGTTTCCCTCGGCAAGATGACCGACTTCATTAAGGGTGGCATGGAGCCGAACGAAGCATACGAAAAGTCCAAGGGTACATACGGTAGATTCAATGATGCTGCAAAGTACATTGACCCCCGTAAAGACTAATTGAGGAGGTAATGTATAATGGCTAAGTTTGAAGGTTACGAGAGAAGAGAAGCGAAGATCCTCGCTGCTCTCAAGGAATACGGAATCAACTCTATCGATGAGTGCAAGGAGATCTGCGATGCTTACGGTATCGATCCTTATAAGATCGTTGAGGAAACACAGCCTATCTGCTTTGAAAATGCAAAGTGGGCTTATACAGTTGGCGCGGCTATCGCTATAAAGAAGGGTTGTAAGAAAGCTTCTGACGCGGCTGCGGCTATCGGAATCGGTCTTCAGGCATTCTGCATTCCCGGATCCGTTGCTGAAAACCGCAAGGTTGGTCTCGGCCACGGTAATCTCGGTGCAATGCTCCTTTCCGATGAGACAGAGTGCTTCTGCTTCCTCGCAGGACACGAGTCCTTCGCT
>JAZNOK010000197.1:0-1543 GCA_045580775.1 Eubacteriales bacterium | reverse complement strand
GATACTTGAGGCATACAAGAGGACAGGTGACTCGCGTTATCTCGAGAGTGCCGAGCGTGCGATGAACTATTATTACGGAGACTTTGACCGTGATGGCTATACTACTGCAGGGGCACTTGATACCTATTCGATAGACAAGGAGTCTGCTTCTCCCATGCTTGGAGCTTGCATGGCTCTGTATGATGTCACCGGCAAGCGTGAGTATATCGAGATGGCACGTAATCTCGCATATTATATCTCGTCATGGCAGTGGCACTATTCCTGTATCTATGACGATACATGTACACTTGGCAAGATCGGATTTGACACATTCGGTTCTACAGGTGTGTCTACCATGCACAACGGACTTGACCACTATGCACTGCATGACGTCGTTTCCTTTGTCAAGCTGTCTGAGGCAACAGGCGAGAAGATATGGTATGACCGTGCGGCTGCCTTCTGGGCAAACGCAACTCAGCTTATCTCCGACGGAACTCTGGTCATAAACGGAAGAACACGTGTAGCCGGCAGTCAGGATGAGGCTATCTGCCATTGCCGCTGGGAGAGAATGCGTGCAGGCGGAGACTTCTTTACTCCGACACAGTGGTTGGTTGCATGGCCCTGTGCCTTCAGAATGGAGATAATGCGTCAGATGGACACTTCCTGCTTTGATGAAGGGTATACGGGAAAATAAAAATTCAGTACAAAAACGCCCCTCGGCAAAAATCCCTGTATTGCCGAGGGGTCGGTTTATGTTGAAAACACGTGCGGTATGTGTTATACTTGGATCGAAAATATATTACCTGGAGAAAATAAATGAAACTGAAAATATCTACCGAAATAGGCTCCGCCTCCAAGATCATAGGAGAGGAACGTGCTGTGGAATATGTAGCACGTGCAGGCTTTGACGCTTTCGACTTTTCTATGTTTGAGATGGCGAGATATGACAAGACAAAAGGGTGCCTTGTTCCAAGCGACCATCCTCTTACCGGCAGAGAATACCTCAGTTTTGCCCGCAGGCTTCGCAGTATAGCTGAGGACAACGGCATCCGATGCAACCAGTCTCACGCTCCTTTCCCTACCGGGGTCAGCTGTGTTCGGGATCATCTTTTGCGTGCTATAGAATGCACGGCGGAAGCGGGCGGCGATTACTGCATTATTCATCCTGCCAACAATGATACACCCGAGCAGAATGCAGAGCTCTTTTGGTCGGTTCTGCCGTTTGCACATGAGTGTTCGGTGAAGATAGCTACGGAGAATATGTGGAACTGGAACAGGGAAGAGGACCATGCCCGTCCCGCCGCATGCTCGGATCCAGTCAGTTTCAATGCACACCTTGATGCTGTAGGGGATGAGTATCTTGTAGCGTGTCTCGATATAGGACATGCGGAGATGTATGGGCTCGGGACTTCTGCACCCGAGATGATAGATGCTCTTGGCTGCAGGCTTCAGGCACTTCATATTCATGACAATGACAAAAAGCATGACAGCCATGCAATACCTTTTTCTATGGATATAGATTTTGAGTCGGTTGTATCCGCACTCAAGAGGATCGGATATTCGG
>JAZNOK010000196.1:0-2585 GCA_045580775.1 Eubacteriales bacterium | reverse complement strand
CCCGACTGTCATCCTCGAGGGAGCGGAGCATCCGCGACCGAAGGATCTGAGTCGGAGATCATAGTAAGGATTATATTTATTCGTCACACTCTACACCCGCCTATATCGTTTCTCCTCGGGTTTTCCCCGCCTATTCTCTGCGTACCCCCCTCGTTTTCCATTTCTATTCCACCATACAGAACAAACCAAAGGAACAATAACATGAAAAAAAGATGCGGACTGCTCGGGCGGTTTCTCGGGCACAGTTATTCACCAAAGATACACGCAATGCTGGGTGACTACAGCTATGAGCTGTTTGAGAGAGAGCCGGAGGAAGTTGCGGAATTTATGCGTTCGGGGAGCTTTGACGCGATAAACGTGACAGTCCCCTACAAAAAGGAAGTCATGGCGTATATGGACCTGCTGACGGAAACAGCACGTGAGGTAGGCTCAGTCAATACAGTATTACGCCTTGAAGACGGCAGACTGCTCGGACACAATACAGACAAAGACGGCTTTATATACATGCTCTCATCCGCAGGGATCAACGTTAATTCAAAAAAGGTGCTGGTGCTGGGTTCGGGCGGAGCGTCGCTTGCGGTTTGTGCGGCACTGAGGACGCTTGGAGCTGAAAGGATCGTTGTTATCTCGCGGACAGGCGAAGATAACTATGAAAACATCGAGCGGCATTATGACGCTGATGTGATAGTAAACACCACCCCTGTGGGAATGTACCCGCACAACGGAGAGAGTCCGATCTCGCTTTGCGATTTTTACAGGCTTGAGGGAGTAGCCGACATAATATTCAACCCCCGCACAACTGAGCTGATGTATCAGGCAGAACAGAGAGGGATAAGGACCGCAGGCGGGTTGTCGATGCTTGTCGCACAGGCAAAGGCGTCGTCAGAGATGTTTGCCGGACATAGTATCGACGATTCGGAAACCGAAAGGATCCTGAGATGTATAGAGAGCGAGTGTGAGAATATCATACTTATAGGAATGCCGGGCTGTGGAAAGACCAGAGTCAGCAGGGCGTTAGGAGAGATGCTCGGTCGAGAGGTGGTTGACACAGACGAGCAGGTAGAAAAAAAGGTAAAGATGAGCATTCCCGAGATCTTCCGAACGGAGGGCGAGGAGAGATTTCGAGCTTATGAGCATGAGGCGGTGTGCGAGGTCTGCCGCAGATCGGGAATAATTGTAGCGACAGGCGGGGGAGTCCCCACCAGGCAAAATAACATAAAACCCCTAAAACAAAACGGCAGAGTCGTGTATCTTTGCCGACCGACAGCGGAGCTGTCCAGAGACGGCAGGCCGCTTTCGATGTCATCGGATATGGAGCAAATGTTCCGAGTCCGCCGACCTTATTATGAGGGGTGTGCCGATCTGACAGTAAACGTCAGAGAAAACCCCGAAGCTACCGCGGCAGCAGTGATAAAAGCCCTTGAGGCAGAATCAGAGGTAAGAAAAAAATGAAGATACTTGTGATCAACGGACCGAATTTGAATATGCTCGGCATAAGAGAGCCTGACATATACGGCAGACGAACCTATGCAGATCTTGTCAGCATGATAAAAGAAAAAAGCACCTCGCTCGGAGTTGAGTGCGAGGTGTTTCAGTCGAACCATGAGGGAGATATCGTGGACAAGATACAAAGTGCATACAGGCAGATAGACGGCATAGTGATCAACCCTGCCGCGTATACCCATACCAGCGTTGCAATACTGGACGCGTTGAAGGCGGTAGGAATACCGGCGGTAGAGGTGCATATATCGGATGTTGGGGAGCGTGAGGCGTTCAGACAGATATCCTATGCAGGAATGTACTGCGAGCATCGTATCATCGGCCACGGAATGGAAGGGTACCTTGAGGGAATGGAGTACCTGTGCGAAAAATATAACAGAGAAGAGTCGAACTGACAGTTCGACTCTTCTTTGATATGACACATAGACAGCAGATACTTCGCTACGCCTTACGGCTACGCTCGTCCATGACAGCGGGGAAGTGGCTCTGCAAATGCTCGAGTACCGTTTTCGACCGTACCTCCAACCCGACTGTCATCCTTGAGCGTAGCGAAGGATCTAAGTCGGAGATCATAGTAACGTCACTTCCATCTCCCGCTTAGATTCTCTAGAATGCTCCGTGAGCGACCGCTGCCAGATGGCAGATGAAGGGAGCTCTCGGAGAGGAAAAAACAACGAGCAATACGAGGGCAAACCCTTGCCTGAGTAGTGCGACTATGTTTTTGACCCGTCCAGCGGGGAAGGGAGTGCCGATTGTACCGATGCATTTTTGCAATGATTATGACCGATCGGGAATTAGCGAAGCCCCAACCGCCCTGTCATCCTCGAGGGAGCATCGCGACCGAAGGAAGCGACTCGCTATTGCTCGCATGCATAAGTTCGACTTACCAAATCAAAGATTTGGAGTCTCACTTATCAGAGGGCGAGAGCAAAGCAACGCTACTTTCATCTCCCGCTTAGATTCTCTAGAATGCTCTGTTTGCGACCTCTGCCGGATGGCAGAAATTCAGGAGGTAAAAACCATGTCAGAATTTATTTACAACTTGATCCATCTTTACGACACAGACAAATACCAGACTTTCTCAT
>JAZNOK010000195.1:0-4121 GCA_045580775.1 Eubacteriales bacterium | reverse complement strand
GCATCAGATATAAAGATCCATGCAGACCACATCCTCAGGACCAAGAACACACTCAACCGTATTCTTGCCGAGAACACCGGAAAGCCTCTCGATGTCATAGAGCGTGACACCGACCGTGATAACTTTATGACTGCAGCTCAGGCACTCGAATACGGACTGATCGACAAAGTAATCGAACACCGTCCGTGATAGAACACAAAATAATCATTTTTTGAGAGGACAAACAAGTTGGCTGATAACAATAAATCAAAAAGCAAGCATCATTGTGCCTTTTGCGGCAGAGAGGAGAGCGAGGTCAGTCTGCTCATTCCCTCCCCCGAGGGAGTATGCATCTGCAATGAATGCGTAGATGTATGCTCAGACATTATTGATGAATATATCCCGGCGGAAGTATCCGAAGCAGACGGCGAGTTTACTCTTTCTTTCAGCACCCTCCCAAAGCCATCGGAACTGAAAGAAAAGCTGGACGAGTATGTAATAGGACAGGACCAGGCAAAGCGTGTACTTTCTGTAGCGGTATACAACCACTACAAACGTATTCTGTGGCGTGAGGAAAAGCTCAAAAATTCCGCCAAGAAAAAGGAAAGCACCGCAGATGGGGATATAAGCTCAGATGATGTGGAGATCCAAAAGAGCAATGTACTGCTCTTAGGTCCTACGGGCGTCGGAAAGACCTATCTTGCCCAGACTCTTGCAAAGACACTCAATGTTCCGTTTGCAATAGCTGACGCAACCACTCTTACAGAAGCCGGGTATGTCGGTGAGGATGTAGAAAATATTCTGTTGCGTCTTATACAAGCGGCAGACTTCAATGTTGAGCAAGCGGAAAAGGGTATCATTTATATCGACGAGATCGACAAAATATCAAGAAAAGGCGAAAACCGTTCTATCACACGTGACGTTTCAGGTGAAGGGGTTCAGCAGGCACTTCTAAAGATCCTGGAGGGCACGGTATCAAACGTTCCTCCGCAGGGAGGCAGAAAGCACCCCAACCAGGACTTTATACAGATAAATACAGAAAACATACTGTTCATCTGCGGCGGTGCATTTGACGGACTTGAGAAGATAATTGCTCAAAGAACCGAAAAGTCCTCAATCGGCTTTAACGGGACTGTCAAAGCAAAGCGTGAGGATGACGGAGCGATATTTGAGCTGGCAACATCGCATGATATAGTAAAATACGGACTAATACCCGAGCTTGTAGGAAGGATCCCTGTAATAGTCAGCCTGGATGCTCTTGACGAAGAGGCACTGGTAAGCATTCTGTCAAAGCCGAAAAACTCCCTGATCAAACAGTACAAGAAGCTGATAGCCATGGACGGTGCTGAGCTTGAGTTTGAGGATGCGGCATGCCGAGCTATTGCCAAAGAAGCTATTTTAAAAAAGACAGGAGCAAGAGGACTGCGTTCGATCACGGAAAATATCATGATTCCGATAATGTACGATCTTCCCTCCCGTGATGATGTAGAAAAGGTCATCATAACCGAAGACTGCGTAACAAAGAAGGCAGAACCGGACTTGGTTAAAAAGCAATAAAAACAAAAACTGTAAACGTGCTTGTGTATACTCACACAGACCGTTTACAGTTTTTTCACTATTCTGCGAACATTACCACTCAATCATTTTTCGGCGGAACAAATTCAATCAGATCTTCGATCTTGCAGTCGAGCACCGTGCATAGCCTTGCCAAAACATCGGTATCCAATCTGGTAATTTTGTTGTTACAAAAATTGTTGAGCTGTGTTCTTTGCATCTCTGCTCTTTGACAAAGCTTGTTCTTGCTCATTTTTGACTTTTCAATCAAGCTGTCAAGCTTAATTATTATCTTCCCATATTCGTTCATTATATTTTACCTACAAAAAATATTGACATGTATATTATATACAAGTTATAATAGATTTATAAGATGCAGGAAGTCTGATGTAGCTTCTTGCACCCCTAAATTTTTCCGGGTGATTTATATGAAAAAAGCAGATAACAACTCAAAAAAACATACCACAAAACCAAAAGAACCTTTAGAGACAATGAAGGTAACAAAGCAGTCTGTAATTACGATAACAGAAAAAACGATAGTAATCAGTAATTCCAATTACACCGTAATAAAAAAGAACACTACCTAAATCACAGTAATGAGCATTGATTTTCTTCTTTGGCAGTGTTATAATATCTCATATAAAAAGGAGGCGGTACGATATGTCCTTTAACTACAACACTGCAGAGCGATCCACGCTCTCCCTCATGAACGGAGAGCAAATTTTGTGGGAAGGAAAACCTAAAAAAAGTGCTTTCATAGCTACTAAGTCTCTTACTCTGATGCCTATAGCTATTATTTGGCTGTTTTTTGATCTTGGTTTTATAATTCCATTCTCTGCGTCAGGAAGTATGTCTTTTTTCATCATACCTTTTTTTGCACTTCATCTGATGCCTGTTTGGATATGGCTCGGAAATGTTTTCACGGCACGCAGAAGATATAACAATACAAACTATTATGTTACCAATCGCAGGATCATCACTCAATATGGATCTTTCGCTGTGAACGAAACGACGATATATTACAAAGACATAAGAAACGCACGCATAAACATTGGACTCATCGACAAGGCTTTTGGCGTCGGAGACATCGTCTTTGACTGTGGAATAAGTTTTGATAATCGGAGAGGCTCATCTCAAAATTTGCACGGATACATTTTCGAAGAATTGGAAGATCCACAACAAGCGTATAGCCAAATTCAAAAGATCATCCTGGATATTCAAGCGGACATGGAGTATCCGAACGCCCTGCGTCCGGATACTAACCCCGGATACAATACAAAATACACCCCATAATGCAAAATGTCTAATGATGCTATTCATACTTTCCGCCTCACGCGGCGAAGGCTAACACGGCAGATGCACCTTGATCTGAGTGAAAAGCTCTGTATTAAACTCGAACGGCAACCTTCACACGCCGATTTTCGAGCAGAGATCGGATATCAGAGTGCGGGCATACGTGTATATGACAAACGAAGAAAGTCGATCTATAAATAAATCAGTATGTGAGAGCGTTATTAGTTCTCTTCTCCTCGTATATAACCAAAAGTGCAACAGAGTCACCTTCTTTAAAAAGAGTTCTGTTGCACTATTTTTTGTATATATTTTAAATCTCTTGGCACAAAAATACAGCTAAAAAGGCAAACTAGCGGTAAAGTATCTTGATCACATATAATACTTCATCGTATCTTCTATCCAATAGTCAAACTCTGCCGCCGGAAGCAAATGCTCAAACTTTTTCAGCTTTTTGTACGCATCCACGCCGTCAGATGGGTCATGCCATATATCAAAAAACACATAGTCATAACCACCGTATGCCATTTTGTTTTCAGCATAGTCAAACGCATCCGCCTCAATCACTTTTATTTTTTCTTTACAGGACATCTGAGGCAGAATATACCTCTCAAAAATCGCTATAACGCTCTCGTCGCAATCTACAACCGTGACAGACTCTACCTCATCCTTCCTTGCACTCATAAAAGCAAAATAACCAAGCCCCAGTCCAAAGGTAAGTACCTTTCCGTGAGCTTTTTTTATAGGTTTTTTCATGGTATTTATCTCGTTCGGAGTAATAAGCATCCACTCTCTGCCGGACTGCAAAACACAAGGATATACATACTCACGTGTAAAGTATCCTATCTGCGGTATTACCCTGCCGTCAGGCAGATATACATAATCATCAAACACAAAGCTCACATACGGAGCGTAGCTCTGGCTCTGTGTTTGCCAGTTTTTTTCTTTTATATTCGGAATAGCTATCTCAAGCATATATGGGTCAGACTCATACTCTGCCGCATCAAGCTCATGCACCATACGATGAAAGTACAACTCAAAAAGTTCCCTGTCATCCGCCCTTCCGCTCACATCAAGATAAAGGGCATTGGCCAGCAGATAGCAATACGCATCCTGCCTGTCAATGTGACACTCTCTGCATATCATCTCGACTGTTTCTTCTTTTATGTAATCAGACTCCATATTCAAATAGATGCTGAGCTTTTTCAGCAAGAGTCTGTTGTATTTTTCAATTATTTCTCTCTTAGGCATTGTACGGACCCTCGTTTTTTATTTACAGTATCATTTTATCAAAAGCA
>JAZNOK010000194.1:0-2469 GCA_045580775.1 Eubacteriales bacterium | reverse complement strand
CGACATGGCTACGATCCGACTTCGGTCTTTCCGTCATGTGCGGTAAGCACAACAGGCTTTCCTGTGTTCGGGAAGACATTGCCGTTTGTAAAATATCCCTTTCCTACGAATACAAGCTTTGCTCCTTCTGCAAGCTTGCCGAAAAGGATCTTCTTGTTTGCATCAGCTGTGGTCTTCAGTACCTGTGTAGGCGTGGTTCCTGCTACGCCCTCAGGGTCGTTTGTAGAACTGCCTGTCATTGCAGTAACGCCGGAAGGTACTGCACTGTCAGCACAGTATATCACCGGTACATCAGCTGCCGCGGTAGGCTCTTCGGGAACTGCCGCAAATGCTGTTACAGCCATCGGAAGTGCCATGACAGCTACAAGCACAAATGCAAGAATTTTCTTCATTTCTTCGTCTCCTTTAAATTTTGTTTGGTTTTCGTCTCAGGTATAAATATAGCCGGGCAGAGTAGAACTGATATCGGCTATAGCCGAGAAGAACCGAACTCATATCGGTTTTAAACGATATTTTTGTCCATATCTGCGTTGCACTTGCTCGGAGTATGAATATACACCGTCGCAAGTTGCACCTTGATCTGAGCAAAAATCTCTGTTTAAAACTCGCATAGCGACCCTCACACACGGATTTTTGAGCAGAAAGGGGCTATCTGAGTGCAGACATATAGGAATATGTCAAACGAAGAGAGTCAATTTATGCCGAAAAGCCGTTTGTGACAGCGGTATTAGTTTGGCTCTCCTCGGCTATACCTCCACAAATAAATGATATCATGCACGCTTTTCAATGTCAATGAACAAATGTGCTGTTTTGTTGATAATAATATAGCCTGACCGAAGCTCAGTTATATATAGCCATAAATCGGCGATTCTCCTCAAGCTCCTTTACCAGAGCCGCCACCATCTCTTCCTCGGTGGCAGAGCTGACGCTCTTGTCCTTTATTACACTTTCATAAAAGTATGACATGATGTCGCCGGAATAGTCGTACTCCTCGATGCAGTCATAGAACATTATCTCAGAGTCAAAACCGCACTCCTCTACCATCTGTGCCTGTGCGTCCTCCCAATAACCGATAGCGTCAATGAGCTTGTATTCAAGTGCCTTTGATGCAAGGAAGGTTCGTCCGTCTGCGATCTTTCTGACCTGCTCGACAGGTATTTCACGCTGTGTTGCTACCGTATTGATAAACAGCTCGTGCATCTCCGAAAGCTGCTCCTCGTACATTGCCTTCTGCTCATCGGTGAGCGGAGAGAACATGCTTCCCATTGCCTTGTTGTCTCCTGCGGTAAGCTCGGTGACCTTTATTCCCAGTTTCTCAAGAAGCTCGGACAGCTCTATATGCGTGCCGTAGGTTACTCCGATCGAACCTGTAACGCAGAACTTGCTCGCTATGATCTTGTCTGCGTGTGCTCCTATCCAATAAGCTCCGCTCGCCGCCGTATCCGCGAAATATGCATATACCGGACGCGATGTCTGCTCCTTGTAGCTGAGAAGTGCACGCGAAAATTCATCCGTCGCCGTAACCTCTCCTCCGGGGGAATTGATATAAAGCATGATCCCGCGGTTATATTCATCACCCGCAAGGGCGTTTATCGTATCTATGAGAAATACCTGATTATACGTGCTGTATGTGCCGTACATTGAGGTGCTTACGTAATCTCCCGCTATCTCGGTGTCGATGTATATTACAGCAATATAATCATCTCCGTCTTCCGGCAGAACCGCTGTACTCTCCGACGTATCAATGCCGGCTATCGAGCCTGCAACAGCTCCGATGATGACCGTCAGCAGCAACAGCACTCCGAGCCCGATAAGCACAAAAACCCAGATGGGTGTTTTTTTCTTCTTCGGTTGCTTATATGCACTGTAATCGGGAAGCGAAAAAGGCGTATATGACGAGCCGAATCCCGACGTACTGCCCGCATATTG
This sequence comes from Eubacteriales bacterium, assembly GCA_045580775.1. Lineage (GTDB taxonomy): Bacteria > Bacillota > Clostridia > Oscillospirales > CAG-272 > JAZMZS01. Next base: position 540 of record JAZNOK010000194.1, on the reverse strand, counting down.
GGTAAACTGCGTGTAGTTTGTCTGCCCCTGCCCCCTCTGCCCCTGCTGCCCCGTCTGCCCCTGCTGTCCGGGCTGCCCCTGCTGTGTATAAGGGGTATTTTGTCTGAGCGGAGGTACAAATCCTCCCCCCTGCATCTCAGGTGTGCTCTGAGCCGCGTCTGCACACGGCTGCTCTGTATGCGGCACTTTCAAAGCAGATGCCGGTTCTTCACCGCCTGCCTGAGGAGCGTTGTGTTCGTTGTAATTGTCCATATTATGATCCTCCTTTTTTAAAAGTCGTATTCATTCGTATGCGTAGATTATATCACTCTATGCGTTTTTTGTCAATAAAACGATAGGATAGGCGGGGAAAACCGAGGGGGAACGATACAGGCGGGGAAAACCCTTTTTGCAAAAGGGGTTTTCCCCGGACCCCTTTCCTAAAACTTTGAAAAAATTTCATTGGGGTGTTCGTTACTTTGATCTCGCCCTTAGATCCTTCGCTACGCTCAAGGATGACAGGGCGGTTGGAGGTACGGTCGTCCATGACAGTCGGGAGGG
>JAZNOK010000193.1:0-17950 GCA_045580775.1 Eubacteriales bacterium | reverse complement strand
CCCCGTCCGCGAACCCCCAAACGAGCGTTGCTCGTTCGGGGAACCCCGTGGGCTAAAAAGGGTTTTCCCCGCCTATTCTCTGCGTTCCCCCGGGTCTAAGACGGATCGTAGCCATGTCGTTCTGTGGGCCAAGGAGGTGATAGCCCCAGTTGTCTTCCTAAGACCGCTTGGCCTCCGACTTCCCCGTCCGCGAACCCCCAAACGAGCGTTGCTCGTTCGGGGAACCCCGTGAGCTAAAAAGGGTTTTCCCCGCCTATTCTCTGCGTTCCCCCGGGTTTTTCCCGCCTATTTTGGCGTTTCCCATCGAGTTTCCCTCCAAATTTACGTTATCTCCTTTGTTTTCGCCTGTTGCCGCATAACCTCGGCATAGCGTAGCATCTGCTTGCGTGATGATACGCCGAGCTTGCCGAGCAGGTTGTGATTATGGTATTTCAGCGTACTTTCCTTAATGCCGGTCAGCTCGAGTATTTCCTTCACGCTTTTACCTGAAAGATAATAATCAAACAAATTTCGCTCTGCTACGGTAAGCGTCTGAAGGCCCGCCAGGAAGTACTGATAATCCGCAGGGTCGATCTCGTTTTTGCGGGAATAGGCAAGCCTTTGCATATCGGTCTGCACACGAAGCAGCTCTTCCTTTGCAGAGGTGTATTCCGCTTCTATTCTGCGAAAATCACATAGTGCACGGTCATACTCCGCTTTCAGGCGGAGTTTTTCATTTTCTGCCGCTTGCGTCTTTTGTTCAAGCGATGTCAAGAGTTCTCCGCGTGCCCTCTCCTGCTGATCGAGATATTCGACAAGATCAAGGATCTCGGGGATACCGGAGCCGGTTTCGTTGCGTTTATCCGATTTGATCTGATCAAGAGCGGTGAGCAGCGGAGTCAGAAAGCGTTTGCTGAAATACCTGCAGAAGCTGATCGTGAAAAACAAAAGAAGCAACAGAAATACCGTGGTCTGTATGAGATTTTTGGACAGCATACGGTCGTAATCGGATTTAGGGATCATAACGACCATCATATGTTCCCTTACAGATGACAGAGCAATAGTACGGCAGATGCCAATGTAGGAAAAGCTTTCATCCTGAAATACAGAGAGATTTTCGTTTTTTTTCAGAATAGCGTAATCCTCGGTCAGCGTATGGAAATAAGCATCGGAGCTTCCGCAGCTGAGTGCTTCGGAAGTGATGAGAATATTCTCATGAGCCGTTGACAGAAGGCAGCTCAGATGCTTGAGCTTGGATGGTTGTTCGTGATGAATCATAAAGTAGCTGGCACTGACCTCATATCCGCATATTCCGTAATATGTTCCGTCTTTGCCGAGCAGCGGAGCAGTAACGAGCAGCACATAGTCCGAGGTACCGGGCAATTTGAACGGCTCGGTGATCCGAAAAGCTTGCTTTGGCGACGAGGATACAGAAGGCACAATTTCCGCATAATCGGCAAAGAGATCGGTACGGAATTCCAGGTGCCATTTTCGGTGAGGCATAATATTATGCGATTTTGCAATATCCGCTATGCCGCGGTATAAAAGGATATCCGAAGCTGTCCGGTCATAACCGCTCACCTGAAGATATAGCCCCGTTTTAGATACGGAAGCTTCCGGCAAGGAACTGTTGACCGTGGCATCCAGCATAACAAACACACCGGAGCAGTCTGTCTGCAGAAGCTTTTGCTTTAGCGGTTCGATCATATCTTTTTGCAGATGGGCAATTACCTCTCTATTGTCGTTCAGATCGGCAATTGATGTGTTCTGTGCCTCTAAGCTGTCTGAAAGCATTTCTGTCATATCAGCCGAAAGGGTAACGGCAGATGCGGCAAGGTGGTCGAAATGAGCCATGATGTCTTTTTCAAATACTTCCATCTGCAGTTCCAGCGAATCGTAGAGCGTATCCGCTGTACTGTTGGTGCGGCCGATAGTCGAAAGCCCTATGAAAAGTATCAGCAGAAGCAGAGCGGCAAGAAGAAGCATATACACAAACAGCCTGCGTTTCAGTGACCATTCGGAGTAACGCAAAGGGGCCAGTTTTCGCATATCTACACCCCGCCTCAGTCAATGCTGCAGAAAAATTTCCAAATTTCCTCAGTAAGTCCGCTGATATCCTCACCGTTTTTGTAGCGTGCGATCAGATCGGGCTGCATACGGCGAAGTCCGTCGTACAGTTCGTTTGTTTTATCATAAAACCCGTCAATATCCGGACGTACAATGGGAATATATTCTTCATACATCGTTTTGATAGCCCTATACAGGTTGGCGTATCTCTCATCGGTAAAGGTATAGTCACCGATCGCGTCAAACGCACCGTCGGTCACGGGCATATAGCCTGTTGAAACCACAAAATCCAAATTGCGTTTGCTCTCGGTGAACCATTTCACAAATTCATAGGCAGCCTCGGCTTTCTGATCGGTGGTTTTGAATGCACTGATCCCGACACCGGTCTGAGGCATATATTCTTTTTCTCCGCCGGATCTCGGAAGAGCAAGCACCTGCAGATTTGTTGGCTCAGAAGTGTTGTCAGGGTAGGTAACGGTATCGTTGTAGTATCCGACTGCCGCTGAAGAACCGATACCGCAAAGCACATCACCTGTCATCACTTGTGTGTTGGCATACTGATCCGATACGGCAACATGCCCCTTGGCAAGAGCTTGGGCAAACATACAAAATGAGTCTTTGATCGAGCTGTCATCTGTATCATACCAACCGTTTTCGGTGTATTCAAGCTTGCCTGCTTTTGACAGCACGTCAAGCTCGATGTGGCGGATCAGATAGTCAAATGCACAGAAAGGCTTGCCGTCCGACCACTCATAATATTTTTCTGCAGCAGCAAAGAACCCGCTCCAATCGGACAGGCTTTCGTATGTAACGCCGGTATCTGCACGGAAACGGTCAAACTGCGAACCGTTTATAAATAGTGCGTATGTAGATTTGGACACAGGAAAGACGGCGAGCTTTCCGTCGAGCATACCGCTGTCCAGAAATTCCGGAACGTATCCGGCGAGCTCATCTTCGGAAAACCATTCTCCGAAATCCAGAAGGTTTTCAGCACCGAGCGACGGAGCATTCTGCGTATGGCAGGAAAACAGGTCCGGAAGCTCCGCGGCACCCGGGTTGTCCGCTTGTGCCTCGAGCAGCTGTGCGAGAATTTTCGAGGTTCCGGTTACGTTTGTTACGCGAACCTGAATGCCCTTATCTTTTCCGAGTGTATCGTTGAATTCCTCTATCAAAAGATTCATAGGTGCATCAGACTGTTCACCGTAAACATGCCAGATGGTCAGCGTAACGGGATTTGCGGGATCAAGCAGTGTTTTTTTGCCTGCCGCATTCTGACATCCCGACAATGTCAGAAGAAGTGTTGCTGTGAGCAAGAGAAAAGAGATAAGCTTGTTCATATTAAATAGTCCTCCCGGCGTTTTTCGCCTGATTTTTTGATTTTTTGTCTAAAACGCAGAAAAAAATTTGCGGTTTCCCCACCTTTTGCCTGTTTGGGTGGGGGACAAAGAAATGAAAATCCGTATAATTATGCTTGCAGGTGCATAATCAAGGAGGGTATAAAACCTGTCATAGCCTTTAAAAATAGAGTGTGGGGTACCCCGTGTCAACAAGGTTTGTCATGTCTCCGGAATCGTGCCAGCGGATCGGGAGACCGCCCCCGTCTCTACTTATATTACAATATAACTTCATTTATATTATAGTATAATTGATATTAGTATAACATATTTAATCGTTACGGTCAAGGTTTGAAAAAGACTGTCAAGAAGATATTAACGGAATAAGCTTGTGAAAGGAGAGGGGATCGTATGCAAAAAAGAAAAACAGCACACTGCAAGATCATTGCGGAACGCGGCGGAAACCGCTACAAATTTTTCTGTGATCTGACGGGAGCACTCTTGTGCACGACTATGGTATACAACGAAGCGGATCCCGAGACCGAGCTTGAGCTTGCGTGGAAAACGGAGGGAATGAAGCATTTCCAGCTCTGCCATAAATGCGGTAAATGGGTGATAGATGCGATGTACAACGCTGATGCACTGGAGTGTGTCGCTTGTGCACCGTGGGAAAATACGCCTGAGTACTGCAAGTTCTGCGGAGCAAAAATATCTCCTTTCGACTGTGTGTGCCCGAAATGCGGGGAGGGCCTGATCTACGGAGGAAGCCTGGATGATGCGTGATACAAAAACCGAAAAATTCATGCGGCTTGGTGCTTATGGAATGGGCCCGTACGCTATGAAAAAGATCAAGATATGTCCGAAGTGCGGTCAGATCGCAAAAAGCACATCGCTGCGTTGTCCCGCGTGCAAAGCGGCACTGACGAGAAAAACGCTCTTTGACGAATACAAAAACATGCATTTCTGCTGTCCGTCGTGTGATGTTCCGCTGACAGGAGAATCGCAGTATTGCCCGCACTGCGGCAGAAAAGTCGGCTTTAGCGAGAATAAATATAATTATTTAAACCAAGGAGAACCAAACTATGAAGAAGGTTAGGAATTTCAAGAGAATAGTATCCGTGATGCTTTGCCTTGTTATGATGCTTTGTGCCGCATCGTTATCGGCAAGTGCGGCAAAGGAGATGTTTACCACATATCAGATCGACGACGTTACGATCACCGGAATTGAGGCTCCCGCAGCGGGAAAACCATTCGACTTCACAGCACAAGAATCATCGCAGAAATATAACATCATCAAGGTTGCTTGGAGAGCACAGTACAAGGATAATTACATAACAAGCACCTCGTCGTCGGCTTCGGCAGGAACAAAATACACGGTTTACGTAGTCCTTGAGGTCGCAACTGCCGATCATTTTTTCAAGACCGACAGCTATAGGAATTCGGCAGTTTCCAGCGTCACCGTAAACGGAAATACAGCAACTGCAAACAATGCACAGAATTACGAGCTTTTCTCGGTGGACGCATCCAAATATGAGCATGATACCACGTATCAGAAATACCTGGTCGTTTCGTATACCTTCCCGACGGTTGAGGCGGCTCCTATCCATAGTGTAGAATTCAGCGTTGGTGCACTCGTCGCGGGAGAGCGAGTTCCCACCACGATGCAAGCTTCGGCAATAAGCATTAACAGCGTGAACGGAAGTGCAAACAGCGGTCAGATCGGTGTCAGTAAGATTGAATGGTCCTTGCAGAGCGGTGGTGCTCTGGCAGGAAATTCAGTCTTTGAATACGGCAAGAAATACGCACTGAAGCTTACGCTCACTACAAACTACGGAACGGTCTTTGCCACCGATCCAAATCACATCTTGGCACAACCGGGAAAGCCGTTTCCTGCTGTTACGGTAACAATGAACGGAAAAACGGCGACTGTGCTTCCGACCTACGATAACTATTCAAACATGTACGTAGTTGCATCATGCATATTTGACTGTGACACCGCAGCTAAGATAAGCAAGATCGAGCTTGGCGGCATTGACGCACCCGAAACGGGCAAGACTCCCGACTACGATGCAACGTATTTAAATGCAGGTTATGCTGCAGCAAGCTATAACAACGCAACCACAAAGAACGGTATCTCCTGGTACAACGAAACCGACAGGAGGATTATGTCCACCACAGAGAAGTTCGAGGCAGCAAAAACCTATACGGCACAGATCACGGTCTGGGCAAACGAGGGATATGAGTTTCGGTATGTGTCCGGTGCAATAAGCGTAACAGGTACCGTCAACGGCAATAGTGCCGAAGTCAGCTCCCGCAGCCAAGAAGAGGCAACGCTGTACTATACCTTCGCCGCGACCGCCGAGCATCAGCACTCGGCAAAAAAGGTCGAGGAATATAAGGCAAGCTGTAAGGAAGAGGGCAAGAGGGCATACTATTTCTGTTCCGAATGCGGCAAAAACTTTGAGGATTCCAAGTGTACAAAGCAAATAACCGACATAAACGCTTGGGGTAAGATAGAAAAGCTCGAGCACACCGGAGGAAGGGCGAGCTGTACTGAACGTGCGGTCTGCAAGAACTGCGGGGAAGCATACGGCAGCCTTGCACCGCACAATTTCAGAACTGATTGGGAAAGCATCGGAGAAGCAGGCCACGCTCATAAGTGCAAGGAATGCGGTGCACTTGGCGAGACGGTAGCTCACAGCGGCACAACAGCAAAGTGCGGCGAGATTTCAAAGTGTGCTGAGTGCAGAGCAGAGTACGGCGGGATAGTGCAGCATAGGTGGAGCACCACTGCGGATTATACCGATTCCAAGGGACACGCATACAAGTGCACTCTCTGCGGTGAGCATGGTACAGTGCAACCTCACAGCGGCGGTACGGCAGACTGTAAAAACAAGGCGGTATGCAGTGTATGCGGTACTGCATACGGTAAGACAGCAGATCACAAGTATTCAAGCGAGTGGCTTTACAAAACTGCATCAGGCCACGCACACGGCTGTACTGTCGAGGGATGTGACTCGCATGACAGCGTAGTAAAGCATACTCCGGGTGCAGAGGCAACAGAACAAACAGCTCAGCTTTGCACCGTCTGCGGATACAAGATCAAGCCGGAGCTTTCGCACAAGCATAATCTCACAAAGACGGAAGAAGTAGCCGCTACCTGTACGACAAACGGAAAAAAGGCTTACTATTCCTGCGATTCCTGTGACTCTATCTTCAGCGACAGTAAGGGCAAAAACGAGATAGTTGATGACTCCGAAATTATCATTGAGGCGGCGGGACACAAGGAATCAAAGTGGAAGACGGATGAGGATACACACTGGAAGGAATGTACCGCGAAGGGCTGTGATGAGATCGTAGTTGAAAGAGAAGCACACACCTTCAACAAATCCGGCAAATGCACCGTTTGCCAGTACAGACAGGGCGGCGGAGTTGATTCTGAGCAGAGCTCGGATACCGAGGCTGAGTCAGACACATCAGCTATAGATGAAAGTGCCGTCGATACAGGCAGCGGTGAAAATACCGGCGATACAGCTGACACTTCCGGTAATACGGCAATATGGATCGTAGTGATCGTTTGCATTGTGGTTGCCATTGGGGGCGTTGCGGCATTTGTGTTGCTGCGAGCAAAGAAGATAAAGAAAAATCAATGAAAGAACGAGATGAAAGCATGAAACTGTTGTTTATCGGGCTAGGTACCGTGTTTGCCGCCGCAATCGCCGGCGGCATTGCGGCACTTCGTTGCAGACGCTCGGACAGAAAAACGGATGATGTGGACGGAGGAGTTGTCAAGCGGTATTACCACGACATGCCAAAGGTGATCGAGTCGAGCGAGATCGAGAGCTTCTGCTGTGTGATCTCTCTCTTTGCGGCGTGTGAAACAGAGGGCATGGGAAATCGCGTTTACAGGCTTGACGCTCGTCTTGAGGACGGCGGGACACTCGTAAAATACGATTGGTACGACCGTCACGGCGGACGTGACAAAGGAGAGTACAGGGCAGACGCAGTTTTTATGACGCAGCTGCAAAAAATCGTCTCAGAGTACGATTTTGCCAGGCACAACGGATATTCTCATACAGTCAGCGGTCTGCCTGCTATGTACGGAGAAAGCCTCGATATACTTTACGTGGGCGGAGAACGCATCTGCGTCCGCGACAACCAAAGCGGCTTTTTACAGCCCGAAGCCCAAAGAGCACTTATTTCGCTGTTTGGTGCGGCAACAAAACTTGATGATGAATAGAAATTATTTAGGAGGTACTTACTATGTCAATTTTCGATAAGCTGAAGAAAAACGTGCAGAGTGCGGTGCAGTCTGCGTCAACTGCCGCTTTTGCAAGTGAACAGACATTTTCCTTCGCGGCACTTCCCGAGAGCCTTGCGGAGATGAAAGCTCTGCCCGAAGCATCTCTTGCAAATCCATTTGCGACTGCGGCACTTACCGTTTGTGCACTGTGTGCTTACGCGGCGGATAAGTCGATCGGCACTGAAATGCTCAATTTTCTACGCGGTCCGCGTCCGCTGTCAAATCAGGATATTTCCTTCCTCAACGACCGTTTTATGGAAGTTAAATACGTCCCGTTCTCGTATTTCAAGGGTGCCGTTCCCGCAAACGACTATACGCCCGATACACCGTTTACCGTTACTGTAACCAGCGGTCCGTATTCCGACGCAAACGAGGGATATAAGAAGCTCTACATAAGAAGCGGCGGTGCGGACAATCCGCGTGAGATCGTCCTGAGAAGGCTCGGCGACGGCAGATGGATGCTGTGGGACCAGTTTCTGCTTGTGAGCATCCGCAAGGCAAGATGCGACGATCCGTGGGCGTAAGACCCCGGTTATTGATCGCTGTAATGTTATTTTCTATGCTTTTTGGATTGTTCGGATGCGGCACAACCTCCCAAAGTACGGTCAGCTCGGTGGAGGCTATGACGCTTACCCTGCGAATGATGCACGGCGGCTATGTGTACAAATTCGAGAGGGAAGGCGGCGTGACGGAGCTGCGGCGTTATCGGGAAACCTATCGCGGGGGAGAGGATGAGCTTGTCCTCGAGTCGAGCGTGCCATGCGATGTGCAGACGGCAATCGACCTTATGAACAACTGTGGTATCCTTCGTTGGAAAGGCTTTCACGGCAAGCATCCGAGAAATGTAAAGGACGGAGTAATGTTCCGCTTCGAGGCGGCAGTAAACGGCGGACAGGAGATCTTTGCTGACGGCTCTGAAAATTTCCCTGAGGGCTACCGCGAATTTGTTTGTGCTCTGGATGCGATGCTCGCAGAGCACAAAAAAGACAGCATAACAGAATAGGAGATATATATATGGGACTTATCAAAGCAATTACCGGAGCGGCAGGCGGCGTACTTGCCGATCAGTGGAAGGAATTTTTCTACTGTGACTCTATTTCAAACGATATTCTTATCGTCAAAGGACAGAAGCGTACCGGCGGACGTTCTTCAAACACCAAGGGTGAAGATAAGATTAACTCGAACGGTTCGGGCATTGCTGTAGCGGACGGTCAGTGCATGATCATAGTCGAGCAGGGCAAGGTCGTTGAGCTCTGTGCCGAACCGGGGCAGTTTACATGGAACAGCTCGACCGAACCTTCGATTTTTTCAGGGAGCTTTGGCGAGAGCGTTCTCGAAACCTTCAAGACGATCGGAAAACGCTTTACCTACGGTGCAGACACCGGCAAGGATCAGCGGATATATTATTTCAACACCAAGGAGATCTTAGACAACAAGTTCGGTACACCCACACCGATATCCTTCCGCGTGGTGGATTCCCGCATCAACTTTGATGTGGATGTCTCACTCCGCTGCAACGGTACATATACCTTCCGCATTACCGACCCGATCAAGCTATACACAAACGTAACCGGCAACGTAGCACATTCTTACAGCAAGGATGAGCTGCGTGACACGATGAAGACGGAATTTGTCAGTGCCCTTGCTCCGGCACTTGCAAAGCTCTCCATGCTGGAGATCCGACCGAATCAGATTCCCGCACATACCAATGATCTCGAGAAATACCTCAACGAGGAGCTTTCCGCCGAATGGGGTGCCCGCGGTATCGGCGATGTAAAGGTAGCGATCAATCCGCCGACACTGACCGAAGAGGATCAGGAAATGCTCAAGACTGCACAGAAGACCGCTATGTACCGCGATCCCACGATGGCGGCGGCGACACTTGTGGGTGCACAGGCGGATGCGATGAGAGCGGCAGCATCCAACGAGGCCGGTGCGATGACCGGATTTATGGGTATGGGTATGGCGATGAACTCAGGCGGCATGAATGCACAGAATCTCTTCGCAATGGGACAGCAGGGACAGCAGGGGCAGCAGGGACAGCCGCAGCAGGCTGCAGCACCTGTGCAGGACGGCTGGAAATGCAGTTGCGGTGCGACAGCTGCCGGAAAGTTCTGTCCTGAATGCGGTTCAAAGAAGCCCGAACCGAAGCCGGCAGACGGCTGGGTTTGCAAGTGCGGCATGACGGCTGTCGGAAAATTCTGCCCCGAGTGCGGCTCTCCCAAGCCCGCCGATGATGGCTGGACTTGCAGCTGCGGTGCGGTAAACAAGGGCAAGTTCTGTCCTGAATGCGGTGCGAAAAAACCCGCAGGAGCTTTACAGTACAAGTGCGACAAATGCGGATGGGAACCCGAAGACGGTGTAAAACCGCCGAAATTCTGTCCTGAATGCGGCGACCCGTTTGATAACGGGGATATACAGTAAACAGAAAAAAAGGAGGAGCGAACATGGGACTGTTTGATAAGAAATACTGCGATATCTGCGGTGAGAAGATCGGACTTCTCGGAAACAAGAAGCTGGAGGACGGCAATCTGTGCAAGGAATGTGCACGAAAGTTATCTCCGCTTTTTACCCAAAGGCGTAGTTCTACCGTAGAGCAAATCCGTGCCCAGCTTGCATATCGAGAGGATAATGCGAAGAAGCTCGCAGATTTTCATCCCGATCTGGTATTCGGTACGGACGAAAAGATCTATCTCGATCTGACAGCAAAACAGCTTGTCGTAACGGGAGAAGAGGATTTCAGAGAGTGCAATCCCGATATTATTGACGCTTCACAGATCATATCCTATGAAAAGAGCGTTGAGGACAACGAGGAAGAAGTCTTTTTTACAGATAATGAAGGCAATGAAAAAAGCTATGATCCTCCGCGGTATCAGTACGCATACGAATTTCATATCACACTGAAGATCGACTCTCCGTGGTTTGATGAGATCAGTGTCGATCTGAACAACGGCCAACGCCCTGAAGATAAGGAATCCGACCTCTATATAGAACAAGAGATGAAATTGTCCGAGCTTGTTTCATTGATCCACGGCTGGATCCATCCCGGTTATCCCGGAGATCATCTGATGGGTCCGGATGTTTACAGCGTGAATCTTCAGAATCAGTCTGTTGCCATGGAGATCCCCTCGGTACAGACAGACTCTGTTGCGGCGGATGGCTGGACTTGCAGCTGCGGTGCTGTCAACTCCGGTAAATTCTGCGAGGAATGCGGAAAGCCGCGTATATAATAACCGAAATGCAGAAGCGGGGGAACTATGGTTCCCTCCTTCTCAAAGTTCTTTTCCGTCTATATGTGAAAAGGACTTTGAGAAGGGATATCCTTCGATGTAAACCTAAACCCCAAGCAAGGAGGCATATATAATGAGTTATGTTGGAAAATGGGTCTTTCACTCGATCGGTACGGTGACGGATTCTGATGAAATGGTATATCTCAGTGCCGAGGAGTATCTGAGCTCCCCGATGCCGTATATTGATCAAACAGACAAGGAAGCAGTCGCTGATGAGCTGCAGGAGAGAAGATCCATGATCGGAATGCAGATCGAGATCTGTGAGGACGGCAAGCTGTATACGCTGATGCCGCTTCCGGAAGGCGTTACAAAAGAGGAGATCGACGCGGCTGTTGCCTCAGCAGAGATAAGCATTCGCGGAGGCATGATGACAAGCACCCCCGAAAAGTGGGAAGAACGTGACGGTGTGCTTTGGTATACTACCGCACTCAGCGAGGACGGATGGACAAAAGGTTCGGACGATGACGGCTTTGTATTCTTCATGACAGTCCGATTTGTGAAGGCACAATGAGCCAATGGGACAGAATATAAGTGTTTTCTACAGCGGAAGATTCTGTGTAACCGTGCCGGAGGGTTGGATGGCGTTTTGCGGTACCGACAGCAACGGAAAGATCACACCGAAGAAGGTACATATTTATAAAGGGATATCGCTCAAAACAGATATTTTTACCCATGCCGGTATTACGGTCTGCATTTTTGGCGGGGAGGACCGTTACCTTAGTCCAAAACACTTTTATGACAACATTGCGGACATCGAGTCTGTTCACATCGGACCTTATATCTGGAAGGGATATACCTGTACGAGTCTTGGATACCCTTATACAATGCTGGACACAGAACAGGACGGATACATCTTTCAGGTAATGATCCTCATGAAAAACAGAGAGCATGAGATCATGCTTGAGGACGCAGATGTGAGACTTATCATCGGGAGTCTTACGCCGATAGAATAGAAAAAAGGATCTACAGAATATACAGACAAGGAGTGAGAGAATTTGGCAGTTTTGCAGGAATACAAATGCCCTTGCTGCGGAGGGGCGATCGCGTTTGACAGTAAGCTGCAGAAAATGAAATGCCCCTATTGTGATACGGAATTTGAAATGGAAACGCTGGTTTCTTATGACGATGTGTTAAAGACGGAACAGGCGGATCAGATGCAGTGGCAAACAATGGCGGGCGGTGATTGGCAGGCAGGCGAATCGGAGGGACTTTGCGTTTATGTGTGCAGATCCTGCGGCGGTGAGATCGTTGCAGACGAAACCACCGGTGCTTCCACCTGCCCCTACTGCGACAATCCGATCGTGATGATGGGACAGTTTGCAGGAGAATTGAAGCCGGACTATGTGATTCCGTTTAAACTCGATAAAAAAGCCGCCATTGCCGCACTGAACAGGCATTACGGCGGAAAAAAGCTGCTTCCGAAAGTATTCAAGGATCAAAATCACATTGAACAGGTCAAAGGAGTATACGTGCCTGTGTGGCTGTTTGATGCGGATGCTCACGCTCAGATCAGATACAAAGCTACCAAGACCCGCACATGGAGCGACAGCCGGTACAATTATACAGAAGACAGCTATTATCTGATCAGCAGAAGCGGATCAATTGGATTTGAACGTGTTCCCGTGGACGGCTCCTCAAAAATGGACGATACTTTGATGGAATCCATAGAGCCGTATCGCTTCGCTGATGCGGTGGATTTTCAGACGGCGTATCTGGCAGGGTATCTGGCGGATAAATACGATGTGGATGCACAAACAAGCATTGAACGGGCAAACGAACGAATCAAAAAGAGTACCGAACAGGCATTTGCAAAAACGGTAAACGGTTATGACAGTGTTGTCCCGGAGAACACATCGGTTCGACTTGAAAACGGCATAGGGAAGTATGCTCTGTATCCGGTGTGGCTTTTGAATACCGATTGGAAGGGCAAAAAATACACCTTTGCCATGAACGGTCAAACAGGCAAGCTTGTAGGCGACCTTCCTCTTGATAAGGCAGCGGCTAGACGCATGCAACTCGGACTCACCGCACTGATCACGGCAGCGGCGTTTGCTCTGTCGTGGCTTATCTGGCTTATATAAGGAGGCGGCATGATGAAGAAATATTTGTGCATGATGCTTGCAGTGTTTGTTCTTTTTGTGTCGGGTGCAGTTATTGTAAATGCCGATGATCTGTATCCTCGTTTGACAGATGAGGCGGATGTGCTGACACCTGCCCAAGAAGCCGAGATCTTAGAAAAGCTTAATGAGATAAGCTCCGATGAGCAGGTAGATATTGTGATCTGCACCGTCCCGTCTGTCGGAGAGTATTCTGTGCAGGAATATGCAGACGATCTGTTTGAAGACCGCTTTTACGGTATCGGCAGTGAGCGAAGCTGTATTCTGCTGATGGTGAGCATGGAGTACAGCGATTGGCATATTACCACATCCGGTTACGGAATTACGGCTGTGAACGATGTGGGTATTGACTATATCGGAGAGCAGATCATCCCGATGATGTCAGAGAAAAGATTTGCAGATGCGTTTTTGGAGTACGCTTCGATCTGTGACCGATTCATTGATATGGCACGGAGCGGAAATCCCTTTGATGCGGACGACCTTCCAAAAGAACCTTTTCCCGCCGTGCGTAATTTTGTTGTTTGCCTTCTCATAGGCACGATCGCCGCGTGGATCATGACGGCAAAGAAAAAATCCCAGCTGATAACCGTAAGGCGTCAGCCTGAGGCAAAGAATTATCTGAAGGACGGCAGTCTCAAGATAGACGAATCGAATGATTTCTTCCTTTATAAGACGGTAACAAAAAAGGAAAAACCGGACAGCTCCGGTTCTTCCACGACACATACCACGAGCTCCGGCACCACAGTTGGCGGCGGCGGAGGGAAGTTTTGATCATGCAAAAAGAGGTAAACTATGAAAGAGCAATTTAGAAGAATTTTAAGCGTAGTGCTGTGCGTACTGCTTCTCTTTAGCGGAATGCTTAACTTAAACTACGCAGATCATATCCACTTTGAAGATGACCATCTGCACGCGGAGGACGCGGCAGAGCACGGTGATCACGAAGCGGAAGAAGTGCACCTCGATCTTCTCAGTACCATTGAGGACACACTTGAGTTTGTGATTTGTGCATTTAGTGTGCCGGTGAATGCGGCGTACGAGGACGGCGTGAATTGCGATTACTGCGGCAGCTGGCGTTACGATGACTGGAAGTGCGACAACGGCGACCACTGCGGCGAAGGCTCGGGCACGTCCTGCTACGAGGAGCACCACTGCGGATACTGCGGTGCATGTGATGATGATCACGAGCTGTGCGACGACTGCGGTAACTGCCTTGAGGATTGCTGTGAGTGCGACGAAAAATGCCGCGGCTGCTATGAGACCAGCGGAGACGTGTGCGATGTGTGCGGTGAAAAATGCACGGAGTGTGTTGATTTTATCTGTGACGACTGCGGCATCTGTGCTGATTGTGCAGGCAACGAGCTGTATTGCTCCGAGTGTATGCTTTGCATCGGCTGTGCGGACTGGATATGTTACTGCGGCGAGGGCTGCTCTAACTGTGCCGAGGGGTGCCAAGAATGCTACGAACGCTGCACAAGCTGTGCTGAGGACGAGCTTTGTACAGACTGCGGAACCTGCTTTACCTGTGTCGGAGGTGAGGGCAACTACTGCCCCGATTGCCAACTATGTAAATTCTGCACGGAGTATCTCTGCGAATGCGGCAGGGGGTGCTCCGAGTGTGTGTTGATCTGCGAACAGTGCAACGAAAAATGCGAAAACTGTGCTGACGGCGGCATTTGCGAAGACTGCGGAGTTTGTTATGACTGCGTGGGCGGAGACGGAAACTTCTGTCAGAACTGTAATCTTTGCAAATTTTGCGTGGATTACATCTGCGTCGGATGCAGTGAGGGGTGTTCGGAATGTGCCATAATATGCTCTGAGTGCGGTGAGAAGTGTGAGAACTGTGCTGACGATGAGCTGTGCGGCGACTGTGAGGTGTGCTTTACGTGCCGCGGAGGAGAAGGTAACTACTGTTCTGACTGTGGCTTATGCAAAATGTGCGTTGAGTTCGTTTGTGCCTGCGGCAACGGATGCTCCGAGTGCTCATATGTCTGCGAACAATGCGGCGAAAAGTGTACCAACTGTGCCGAGGAGGAGCTGTGCATCGAATGCGGGATCTGCTTTGATTGCGTCGGAGGAGAAGGCAACTACTGCTCTGAGTGTTTGATTTGTAAAAACTGCGTGGACCAGGTGTGCTACTGCGGAAATGGCTGCTCTGAATGCTCTGTGATCTGTATGACGTGCGGCGAGAAGTGTGAGAACTGTGCCGATGATGAGCTGTGCAGCGAGTGTGAGCGTTGTTTTGACTGTGCAGGAGGCGACTACTGTGAACAGTGCGGCGAATGTATAGATTGCGTAGAGTATCTTTGCATCTGCGGAAACGGCTGTAACCAATGTGCCGAAGTAATCTGTGAGGAATGTAATGAAAAATGCTCCAACTGTGCCCCTGACGAGCTGTGTACAGAATGCGGCATCTGCCGTGACTGTGTCGGCGGTGACGATGACTTCTGTGATAACTGCAGTATCTGTAAAAACTGCGTGGATTATATCTGCGTGGGGTGCAGTCAGGGCTGCTCGAACTGTGCGGAGATATGCGAAGAATGCGGTGAAAAATGCTCCAACTGTGCTTCTGACGAGCTGTGTACCGATTGCGGCATCTGCCGCGACTGTGTCGGCGGAGACGGCAACTTCTGTGACACCTGCAGTATCTGTAAAAACTGTGTGGACTACGTTTGCGTTGGGTGCAGTCAGGGCTGCTCGAACTGTGCGGAGATATGCGAAGAATGCGGAGAAAAGTGCAGCGAATGCTCGGACGGAGAGGTGTGCACGGGGTGCGGCACGTGCGTTGACTGTGCCGGCTCGGACAACTTCTGCATAACCTGCGGACAGTGCTCGGACTGCTCAACGGTATGTCCTTGCGGAGAGGGATGCGAAAACTGTGCCGATCTCTGTCCGGACTGTAATGAAAAATGCTCCAACTGCTCGGACGAATTTTGTGCGTCATGCGATATCTGCCGTGAATGTGCGGACGATATCTTCTGTGAGGACTGCTATCAGTGCGGCGACTGCACGGAAATCTGCGAGGATTGCGGTATTGTTTGTGCGGACTGTGCGGAAAACGTCTGTGAGGATTGCGGCAAATGCTCAGGATGTATAGACGAATTTTGTCCCGACTGCGGCAAATGCATCGAATGTGCCGATATAATGTGCCGCGACTGTTATTACTGCGGCGACTGTTCCGACAACATTTGCGTCGACTGCGGAGAATACTGCTCTGACTGTGCTGACTCATGCGAGAATTGCAAAAAATGTGAGAATTGTGTTGAAATATGCCCCGACTGTGAGCTGTGCGAGGATTGCTGTGCAGAAGCGGCAGAGGATAAGGGATGCGTGCACGCAGTCTGCCCGGAAAGTGAAGAATGGAAGAACCATTACTGTACCGAAGGCGGCCACTGTGCAGGTGAGTCGAGTGAGATCAAATACGATGAGGATGAGCACTGGGTGCTGTGCGGAAACGGATGCAGCATCAGACTTAACAGTGCACTCCATACCTTTGGCGAAGGGAAGGTAACGAAGCCGGCAACGCAGAAGGATACGGGTGTTATTGAATTTACTTGTACGTTCTGCAAATTTGTAAAGACAGAAACTATCCCGAAGCTAACAGGAGGACATACTCACCAATATACCGCTGTTGTAACAGATCCGACCTGCTCGTCAGGCGGATATACAACGCACACGTGTGAGTGCGGACATACATATAAGGATACGCAGACGTCCGCGGTAAAACACTCCTATGTTCACAAATATACCGAGTCAGAGCATTGGCAGGAATGTGAATACTGTCACGTTACCACCGAAAAGGCAGCACACAAGATGGGTGCATGGACAACGGTCGTGAAGGCGGGCTACACCTTTGAGGGAGAAAAAGAGTGCAAGTGTAAGGTATGCGGATACACGCTCAAGCAGCCAATTGAGAAACTCAGCGTTCCCTCTGACAAATTGGTGATCGTTATTCCGGATTATGACAAGCTCGTACCGTCAAAGCCGTCAACCGATAACGGTTCATCATCGTCCGGTTCTTCCGGTGAAACCGGCTCAGATGATCCGCAATCGAACCCGAACGGCGGTGAGTCAACGCCCCAAGGAAGCACTTCTTCGACGAAGGAGCTTCTGACAAAGGGAGAAGAGAACAGCGTACCGGCTCTGCCGACTCTTGCACCTAAAGAGGACGGAAATATTTTCGTCGGATGGGTAAACAAAGCGACAGGCGAGATAGTAAAGAAGGGCGACAAGATTACAGAAAACATTGAGATCGAGCCTGTATGGAAGGATTGCGGTGAGGGCAAACACACAGATGCAAATGAGGATAACAACTGTGATGAATGCGGATATATTATGGTAAAGCCCCCTCAGCCCGAGGATACAACCGCAGCCGCAGATGATACGACAGCTGAAAGCGAACAGGATGTCGGTGATGCAACGCAGACAAAAGACGGAGGTTCGATTTGGGTGATTATTCTTATTTCCTGCCTTGGCGTAGCAGCTGCGGCAGGCGGAACTGTACTGGTATTCGTTCTGAAGAAAAAGAAAAAATAGGTGTCCGATGATGTCTGCAAGGATGTTTACAAACAATAATATTTGTTGAAGAACAGAAATTCGTAAACATACAGCATTATTTGAAAGAAGCACAGAACCGAAAAACGGTTTCTGTGCTTCTTTTTTGCACTCGATCGGTCATTATCGAAGTCCCACCCCCCGCTGTCATGGACGAAGGAGGCTTTGATCGGAGCTACAACCCCGCTGTCATCCTCGAAGGAGGCTTTAGCCGACTGAAGGATCCAAGCGGGAGCAGAGAGTAAGGATCTTGACTATCGGACATTTAGCAAAGCTCCCTCTCCGACTGTCATCCTCGAGCGACCGTAG
>JAZNOK010000192.1:0-7506 GCA_045580775.1 Eubacteriales bacterium | reverse complement strand
TGTGCTCTGGAAGGACATACCGCCGAGTCTCTGCGTTACCCTGCGCTGACCCGTGCCTCCACAAGTCGAACAAGTCTCGGTCCTACCGTCCTTCGAGCCGCTTCCGTTACAATCTGCGCATCTTGCGATACGCGAGAATTCCATTTCCTTCTTGACGCCGAAAGCCGCTTCGTCAAAGGTAACGCTGATCGCGTATCCGATATCCTCGCCTCTGCGGGGAGCGTTCTTTCTCCTCTGCGACGAACCGCCGAAGCCGCCGAACCCGAACATACTGCCGAAGATGTCGCCGAGGTCGATATCCCCCATATCGAATCCGCCCGCACCCGCGCCGCCGTTTTCAAACGCCGCGTGGCCGTAATTGTCGTAAGCAGATCTCTTTTCCGAGTCGGAAAGGATAGCATACGCCTCATTTACTTCCTTGAACTTTGCCTCAGCCTCGGCATCTCCGGGATTCATGTCAGGATGATACTTTTTTGCCAGCTGTCTGTAGGCCTTCTTTATCGCTGAATCATCGGCACTTTTGTCAAGACCCAGCACCTCATAATAATCTCTCTTGTCTGCCATAAAACACTTTATCCTTTAAATGCAGTTTATGCCCGACGGAAACTCCGTCGGGCTAAACCTATTGCTTATATCAGTTGTTTGTCTTGTCCTCGTACTCTGCGTTGTAGTAGGTCTGACCGTCGCCGCCGTTTCCGCCTTGTGCTCCGCCGTCAAAGCCTCCCTGTGCTCCCTGCTGCTGAGCATAGAGTTTTTCGCTGATTGCATAGAATGCCTTTTCAAGAGCCTCTGTGTCATTCTTTATAGCATCGTAGTCATCGGTCTTTACGGTTTCCTTGAGCTTTGCTATAGCATCAAGTACAGGCTGCTTGTCAGCGTCGGTAACCTTGTCTCCAAGCTCGCCGAGTGCCTTCTCAGACTGGAATATAAGGCTGTCAGCCTTGTTCTTAGTCTCTACGTTTTCTTTGAGCTTCTTATCCTCTTCAGCGAATCTCTCCGCATCCTTTACAGCCTTATCAATATCTTCCTGGCTCATGTTTGTAGAGGAGGTGATGGTGATATGCTGTTCTTTTCCTGTTCCCTTATCCTGAGCGGTTACGTTAACGATACCGTTAGCGTCGATATCAAAGGTAACCTCGATCTGAGGTACTCCGCGGGGAGCAGCAGGAATACCGTCAAGCGAGAAACGGCCGAGTGTGGTATTGCCCGCAGCCATGTCACGCTCACCCTGAAGGACATGTATCTCAACGCTCGTCTGTCCGTCAGCAGCTGTAGAATATATCTGGCTCTTCTTTACAGGTATGGTTGTGTTTCTGTCTATAATACGGTTAAATACTCCTCCCAGAGTCTCTATACCGAGTGACAGAGGAGTTACGTCGAGCAGGAGAAGATCCTTTACATCTCCGCCGAGCACTCCACCCTGCACTGCCGCACCAAGAGCAACACATTCATCGGGGTTGATACCCTTGAAAGGCTCCTTGCCGATAAAGCTCTTTACTGCGTCCTGAACTGCGGGGATTCTTGTCGATCCGCCGACAAGGAGGACCTTATCTATCTGAGAAACGGACAGTCCCGCATCAGAGAGAACCTGCTTTGTAGGCTTCATAGTAGCCTCAACGAGGTCTGCTGTGATCTTGTCGAACTCAGCTCTTGTGAGAGTACCCTCAAAGTGTTTGGGGCCTGTTGCGTCAGCTGTAATAAAGGGAAGGCTGATCGTAGATGATGCAACACCGGAAAGCTCGATCTTTGCCTTCTCTGCCGCTTCTTTAAGTCTCTGATGAGCCATTTTATCCTTGCGAAGGTCAATTCCGCCGTTTTCACGTGCAAAGGTATCAGCTATCCAGTCGATAACTCTCTTGTCAAAGTCATCGCCGCCGAGACGGTTGTTACCTGCTGTAGCAAGAACCTCGAATACACCGTCCGAGATCTCAAGCAGAGATACGTCGAACGTACCGCCGCCAAGGTCGAATACCATGATCTTCTGCTCTGCTTCCTTATCCATGCCGTATGCAAGAGCAGCTGCAGTAGGCTCGTTGATTATACGAAGAACCTCAAGTCCTGCTATCTTTCCTGCGTCCTTTGTTGCCTGTCTCTGAGCATCAGAGAAGTAAGCGGGAACGGTAATAACAGCCTGAGATACGCCGGTTCCGAGATAAGCCTCAGCGTCAGCCTTCAGTTTCTGCAGGATCATTGCAGATATCTCCTGAGGAGTATACTTTTTGTCGTCGATGGTAACCTTGAAGTCTGTACCCATCTCACGCTTGATAGAAGAGATGGTTCTGTCGGGGTTTGTGATTGCCTGTCTCTTTGCTACCTGTCCGACAAGTCTCTCACCTGTCTTTGAAAATCCAACAACGGAAGGGGTAGTCCTTGCTCCCTCGGGGTTGGTGATTACTATAGGCTCGCCGCCTTCATAAACTGCAACACAGCTGTTTGTTGTACCAAGGTCTATACCAATGATCTTTGACATAATTATTTCCTCCTGTATGTCTTTGAAATTTTATTTTTAGATTATTGTTTTTTAATTTTAGTTTGCTACCTGCACCATAGCGTAGCGTATTATTTTGTCGCCTCTTCTGTAGCCCTTTTGAAGTACTGCCGAAACTACATTCTCTCCGAGGTTTTCATCCTCTGTATGCATCACCGCATTATGAACATTGGGATCAAACTCGCATCCCTCCGCCGCGATCTCCTCGACACCCATCTTTTTCAGGGCATCTCTCGCCGCATTGAGGATCATTGCAACACCTGTGTTTACGTCAGCACTCGAATCATAAGCCTCCGCTCTCTCCAGGTTATCTATAATAGGAAGGATCTCCAATATGGCATCTGCATAAGCATCGGAGTATACACTCTCACGCTCAGCCTTTGAGCGTCTTCGGAAGTTATCATACTCTGCCATGATACGCAGTGCTCTGTCCTGCTCATCCTTCAGAGAAGCTTCAAGCTCCGCATTCTTTGCCATGGCATCCGCAAGCTCACCCTCAAGCTTCTTCAGCAGCTTTTTTTCCTTGCGGTCGAGTTTCTCCTCCGGCTCTTTAGTTTCTTCCTTGCCGTGTTGCTCACACGCCGCTTCTTCGGTTATTTCTTCTGTAGTATCTTTGATCTCTTCGTTCATTTTTTCCTCCGTTATTTATCGGCCGCGGCATTCTTGCCGTCTCCCAGAAGGTTCGATGTATCTTCAGCTTCTCCTGCGATTATCTCGCTGACGCCCTTTGCCAGGTTTTCTACCGTTGCAATGACCTTGGAATATTCCATTCTCCTCGGCCCGATTACACCGACAGCTCCTATTACTCTGCCGTCCTTCTTTACTGTTTTATATATGAGCGATGAATTAGTCATTGAATCAAGGACGTTTTCACTTCCTATAAATATATGAACATCATCGTTGTCGTCATTCTCGCTTATCAGATCAAGCAGTCTGTCCTTCTGTCTGCCAAGTCCGAGAACGCCCTGCAAGCTTTCCTTCTCTGAATACTCGGGATAACCGATAAGATTATCAACACCCTCGATCGTAATATCTCCCTGATCGGTATCGCTGATACACTCATAAATACCCTTTATTATAGGACCGATGAGCTTGCTGCCCATCCTGACCATTTTCTCCATCTGAACGATCAGCGGAAGATTGATATCTGCAATTGACACGCCGCCTATCATACTGTTGAGTGCATGGGAGACGGATGCCGCATCCTCAGCAATAATGTCAAAAGGAACACGAATGGTCTTTGTTTTTGTTCTTCCGTCCTCAGCAATCATCACCAGAAGAAAGCTTCGCTCGTTTATATACACGCACTCATAACGCCGAAACGAGTCAAGTTCAGGGCGTGGCTTCAAAGCGAGTCCTGTATAATTGGTAAGCGTAGATGCAAGCCGCGAAGCCTGCTTGAGTATTTTATCCACCTCGGTCTGCTTTGCATCAAGTGCAGTCTTTATACTGTCCAGGTCAGCCGATGCCTCGTTATACTCCTTCGCCAATGTATCAACATAAAAGCGATATCCCTGCTCCGACGGTATACGTCCTGCTGAGGTGTGAGGCTGTTCAAGATACCCGAGAGCTTCAAGCTCTGCCATCTCGTTTCTTACGGTAGCAGATGAGCAGGAAAGCAACCCACTCTCAAGCAGAGTCTTTGACCCGACAGGCTCTCCGTCCTGTATATGAGCCTCAACGACCGCTCTCAAAATGAGCTTTTTTCTGTCGCTGAGTCCGTCGTGTCTGTTTTCCATACTGTCAGCCTCCTTTCATTCGCCTTTAGCACTCAGTGCATCTAAGTGCTAACTTCGTATATAAATCTACCACTATTTTGCCCTTTTGTCAAGCCTTTTAGCGGTAATTTTTATGAATTATTTGTAAACATGGCACCCAAGTGCTAAAACCTGACTATGGCATCAGTTTTTCTGACAAAACAAAACGGCGGTTGAAGAGGCATGAGTTCGGCTATACTGCAAAAAACGAAGCAGAACCCGCTTTTTGGGGCATGTTCTGCTTCGTTTTTTATGTGAATGATGATGTCAAGAGTCGGTCGGCAGAATCATGCCGAGGTAAATC
Organism: Eubacteriales bacterium; assembly: GCA_045580775.1. Classification (GTDB taxonomy): domain Bacteria; phylum Bacillota; class Clostridia; order Oscillospirales; family CAG-272; genus JAZMZS01. Next base: position 2,957 of record JAZNOK010000192.1, on the reverse strand, counting down.
AGCCTTGCTCTGCACAAGCCAGCTTCTGTATTATTGCGATAATGTCACGGTTGTTGAGCTTGCCATCGCATGTAATATCCATGTAGGTCATATCAAAACCCGTATCCCAGCCGAGCAAGTGACGAACAAGCAACGTCACGTCAGCGTTGGTCATCTCTCCGTCACCGTCAACATCCTCGTTTAGCTTGAATGCTATTTCGTTTTCTTGTGCGTATGTGTGGGCAGCAGAGCCGGAAGCTACGTGAAGATTGATATTCGAACAATCACGGAAGGCTCCCTCACCGATATTTGCCACGCTATCCGGAATTACAAGATCAACAAGTGCAGTACAATTCACGAAGGCATTATTTACAATTAGCGTCACGCTTGACGGAATGTAGACGTTCTTGAGACTTGTGCAGCTTCCGAAAGTTCCAAATTCAATTGTAGTGACATTTCTTGGAATGCTGATGCTTGTGAGGCTCGTGCATGTATTGAATGCGAAACTCCCTATACTTGTCACACTATCAGCAATGGTAACACTCGTAAGATTTTGGCATGCCGTGAATGCATACCAGCCGATGCTCTGCACACTGTTGCCGATAACAACTTTTGTAATACTCGTGCAACCTTCAAATGCAAAATCGTTAATATTCGTCACGGTGGACGGAATAATCAGTTCTGTTACCAAAGTACCGTTAAGATACAAATAATTCCCAGCCAGCGGATTTGAATTAAGATTCTCGAATTGAATATTACACCATGCGGCTATATCGGTAATATCGACTCTTGTGAGCCCTGAGCACCAAAAGAATGCCTCGGATCCGATACTTGTCACACTATCGGGAATGTTTATCTTAGTAAGAGCATCGCATCCATCGAATGCAGAAGCACCTATGACCCTAACCCCGTCCGGAATGATGATGCTTGTGAGGCTTGTACAGCTTCTGAATGCAGAACCACCTATAACGGTAACAGGATAACCTTCAATTGTTTCGGGAATCACAAGATCTCCCACCGGTTCCTTATGTCCTGTAATGGTCACTTCATTGTTTGATATACTGTAGTTCCAAATAAGTTGTGAACATACTTGGCACACACCATCGACAAATGAATGACCATCACCAAGTGCATCAATATCCGTTCCTATACTTAGTGTTGCATCGCATTCAGTGCATACAACGTCGCCTGTATATCCTTTTGAAGTGCAACTTGGCGAGTATGCACCGATCAAAGTAGTGTTTTCATGATTGCAGACTACGTATTCTGCCTGTACGTAAATCAAAGCAAATCCATAATAAGCTCCGCTGCCATCGGATGTAAGACGTATTGTAACAGAACTCGACGGTACTGTTATAGTCTCTGAGGCAAGAGCGGTGCCTGTATACTTTCCTATTTCTCTGTTATCACCGTCGTATATGTAAATATGATCGTGATTATTCTCTACCTTTGTCAGAGAGGAAAAAGTGATAGCAATTTTGCTTGCTCCATCTTTGGTAATAGTCCAGCTCAAATCAGAGTTATTATCGTAGTTATGCTTGGACTCAATAAGGTCTGATTGGAGCACGCCGCACACGGTACACGAACCGTCGGTAAAACTGTGGCTGATCACATCATCCATCAAACTAAAACTATCCGAACAAACCGAGCAAGCGTATACGAAAGCACCGAACGAGCTACAGGTCGGCTCTACGTGGGTAAACGTTATCTCATCGCCTTCAGCCGAATAATGACGTGTTGCTTCCGTCAAATAAGTGTTATTGCCACCGATGCTTATGTTACTCCATTGTTCTTCTGTGCCTTGGTACAATACATGCCAAAGAACGGAGCAATGAAAGAATGCATAATCACCGATGCTTGTCAAGCTGTCAGGCAATGAAACATTTTTGAGGCTTGTGCAATCATAGAATGCAGACCTACCGATGCTCGTCACACCCTCTGGGATGCTGATGCTCATGAGGTCCCCGGAGTCAAAGAATGCACAGTTACCGATACTCGTCACACTACCGTCAGCTGGAATGACACTGCCTATGCACCCAACTACAAGAGTTTTGCTTTCAGTTTCTATAATACAATTTCCATCACTATGATATACGGTATTATTGGAATCCACCGAAAGAACAGAAAGGCTCGTACATCCGGAGAATGCAAAACTGCCAATACTCGTCACGCTGTCAGGGATGCTTACGCTCGTAAGGCTCGTGCAGTCGCTGAATGCCTGAGAGCCGATGCTCTTGCAAACACTGCCTTTCTCAAATACTACCTCGGTTATTTTTGGAATACCATAGGGATACGGATAAAACATATATTCGGGAATATACTCTACATCCTTACCTATCGTTACCTTGATTCCTGCTCCTGATTGTCCTGCATAGGAAAAGACATGGTTGTAATTAGACAGGTCGGATGCGTTTGCCGCATTGTAGTATATATTCGTAAGACCTGTGCATTTATAAAATGCATGATTGCCGATGCTTGTCACACTGTCAGGGATACTGATGCTCATGAGGTTCGTGCAGTTATAGAATGCAGAACTGCCGATGCTTGTCACGCCGTCGGGGATACTGATGCTCGTGAGGCTCGTACAGTTATAAAAAGCACCGTATAGTATGTTTCCTCCGGTTATAGTAACATTCTTCAAGGACGCGGGAATATAATACGTATCGTATGTAGTTGTGCTTGAACCATAGTATTCCTGCCTTGTCTCAACACCGCCCGTGTAGCTATATGAGCCGAAAATGTAGCCGAAAGGATACTGATACGTGTCGGATGATGTTTTTACACTTCCGCCTACAAACGGCAACGTGATCGACTGAAGCGACGAGCATCCACGGAATGCATATTGGCCAATGCTCGTCACGCTGTCAGGGATGCTGACACTCGTGAGGCTCGTGCAGTTATAGAATACAGAACCGCCGATGCTCGTCACACCGTCAGAGATGCCGATGCTAGTTAGGCTCGTGCAGTTATAGAATGCA
>JAZNOK010000191.1:0-19085 GCA_045580775.1 Eubacteriales bacterium | reverse complement strand
TAGCGACCACGATTGTCTTGTCCATCTTATCGCTTACAACCTTACCGGTTCTGGTCTTACGGAGGTTGCGCTCTGTTGTTTCGGTCATACTATCACCTCTCATTAGTTCTTCTCATTGAGAACAGTCATAACGCGTGCGATATCACGCTTTACAGCTGTTATTCTGTGCGGATTCTCGAGTTGGTTTATAGCGAGCTGAAAACGAAGATTGAAAAGTTCCTCTTTGAGTTCCTTGAGCTTTGCCTCAAGCTGCTCTACGCTGAGCTCTCTGATTTCTGTTGCTTTCATCGGCTTATACCTCCTCGCTAGAAGCCTGGTCAGCCTTCGTCACAAACTTGCACTTGATAGGAAGCTTGTGAGAAGCAAGACGCATAGCTTCTCTTGCTACTTCTTCGGATACGCCGTTCATCTCGAACATTACTCTGCCCGGCTTAACGACTGCTACCCAGTACTCGGGAGAACCCTTACCGGAACCCATTCGGGTCTCAGCAGGCTTCTCTGTGATAGGCTTGTCAGGGAATATCTTGATCCATACCTGACCGCCACGGCGGATATATCTTGTCATTGCAATACGTGCTGCCTCGATCTGGTTGGATGTGATCCATGCAGGCTCGAGTGCTACCAAACCGTACTCACCGTTTGATATTGTATTGCCTCTCATTGCTTTACCCTTAAGTCTGCCACGCTGTACGCGACGGAACTTAACTCTCTTAGGCATTAACATCAGCGGTTGCCTCCTTCCGGTCTGTCTTTTCTCTCACGGCGGGGACCGCGGTTGTTGTCGCGGTTAAACTCGCCGTTTCTGCGGCGGGGTCTCTCGCGGCGGTCGTCGTTTCTGCGGCCGTTGGGTCTGTTTACCTCAGAGAGAACCTCTCCCTTGTATATCCAAACCTTGATGCCGAGCTTACCGTAAGTTGTGTTTGCCTCCCAGAAACCGTAATCAATATCAGCTCTGAGAGTCTGCAGCGGGATTGTTCCCTCGTGATAATGCTCTGTTCTTGCGATTTCAGCACCGCCGAGACGGCCGCCGACGCTAACCTTGATTCCTCTTGCACCGAGTCTCATGGTTCTGCCGATTGCCTGCTTCATTGCACGGCGGAAGCTTGTTCTCTTCTCGAGCTGAGCAGCTATGCTCTCTGCTACGAGCTGAGCGTCGAGATCGGGAGATTTGACCTCAACAACATCTACGTTAACAGCTGTGCCTGTCATCTTTGCGATCTCACTCTTGAGAACTTCGATCTCTGCACCGCCGCGGCCGATTACCATACCGGGCTTTGCACAGTGAATGATAACACGTACGCTCTGGCTGTTACGCTCTATCTCTATCTTGGGCACTCCTGCACCCTGAAGCTTCTTCTTAAGAAACTTTCTGAGATTGTAGTCGGATACGAGTGTGTCGCCGAACTCCTTGTCACCGACAAACCATCTCGAATCCCAATTCTTGATTACACCAACGCGTAATCCATGGGGATTTACCTTCTGTCCCATCAGTCTTAACCTCCTTTTCTTAGTCTCTTTCTTTTACTGCGAGTGTTACATGGCTCGTTCTCTTGTTTATTCTGTATGCTCTTCCCTGAGCTCTGGGCATTATTCTCTTGAGAATAGGTCCGGAGCATACGAAGCACTCAGATACATAGAGCTTTGTTGTGTCCATGTGGAAATTGTGTTCTGCGTTTGCTATCGCGCTGTTAAGCAGCTTGATAAGGTATTCGGATGCGCTCTTAGGCGTATTTTTCAGTATTGCCATTGCGGTTGCAACATCCTTGCCTCTTATCAAATCAAGAACTATCTTAACCTTGCGCGGAGAAATTCTAGCATATTTAAGATAAGCTTTTGCTTCCATTTTTAGGCTTTCCTCCTTCGCTGTAAGCGATCTAATAGTTGTTTTTTGTTGTTGTTACAACCGAATTATTTACCGTTGTTCGATGTCTTCGATCCTGCGTGACCCTTAAAGGTTCTCGTGGGAGCGAACTCACCGAGCTTGTGACCGACCATGTCCTCTGTTACATATACCGGGATGTGCTTTCTTCCGTCATGTACCGCAATGGTATGACCTACAAAATCGGGGTATATAGTAGATGCACGTGACCAAGTCTTGAGAACTTTCTTCTCGCCTTTCTCGTTCATAGCAAGAACTCTGTTATAAAGCTTTGCTTCGACAAAAGGCGGCTTCTTTAAGCTTCTGCTCATTTCTGTGCCTCCTAATTATTGATAACAGTGATTATTTATCGTTTCTTCTCTTGACGATAAACTTGTTGGTTCTTGCCTTCTTGTTTCTCGTCTTATATCCGAGTGCGGGCTTGCCCCAAGGTGTAACAGGGGAAGGACGACCGATAGGTGACTTACCTTCACCACCACCGTGAGGGTGATCGCAGGGGTTCATGACTGAACCGCGGACTGTAGGACGGATGCCCTTGTGACGAGTCTTACCTGCTTTACCGAGCTTAACTGTCTCGTGCTCGATGTTACCTACCTGACCTATGGTAGCCTTGCAGTCGAGGCGGATGATTCTAACTTCTCCTGAGGGAAGTCTAACCTGTGCCTGACCGTTCTCCTTTGCCATAAGCTGAGCTGCAACACCTGCAGAACGGACGAGCTGAGCACCCTTGCCGGGGTAAAGCTCGATATTGTGAATGAATGTACCAACGGGGATATTAGCTATCGGAAGTGTGTTTCCGGGCTTGATATCAGCGTCAGCAGATGAGTAAACTACATCTCCGTCTGTAAGACCTACAGGAGCTATGATGTAGCTCTTGTCGCCATTCTCATACTGGAGAAGTGCGATGTATGCGGTTCTGTTAGGATCGTACTCAACTCCAACTACAGTAGCTGCACCTTCATTGGTGTTTCTCTTGAAGTCGATAATTCTGTACTTGATCTTGTTTCCGCCGCCCTTGTGTCTTACGGTGATCCTACCATAGCTGTTACGGCCGGAGTGCTTTTTCTTTATCTCTATGAGACTCTTTTCAGGAGTAAACTTGGTAACTTCCTCAAAAGACGGAGCCGTCATCTGTCTTCTCGACGGTGTAGTAGGCTTGTACTTAATTGTAGGCATTAGTCAGTTCCTCCTTTCATTAGTTAAGGCTGTCAAAGAACGCAATGCTCTTTGAATCCTCTGTAAGTGTTACTATAGCCTTTTTCCACTCGGAGGTGTAACCTGCGTGCACACCGAGTCTCTTAGGCTTCTTCTTCATGTTGATGGTGTTGACAGAGTCAACCTTCACACCGAACATTTCCTCAACTGCTTTTGCAATCTCGGGCTTTGTAGCGTTCTTCATCACTTTGAAAACATAACGCTTGTCAGCGAGCATGTCCATGCTTTTCTCTGTGATGATGGGCTTTATGATGATATCCTGTGTAGCCTTCATTACGCATAAACCTCCTCGATCTTCTTTACAGCAGCCTCAGCGATAACAACCTTGTCGGCATTGAGAATGTCGTAGGTGTTGATCTCGTTGAACTGAACTGTCTTTGCTCCGGGGATATTTGCACAGCTCTTTATTACCGCACTGTCAACCTCGGGAAGAACTATAAGCACCTTGCACTCAGCTCCGAGAGCCTTGAGCATAGCGGTCATGTTCTTTGTCTTGTATTCAGCGGTCTTGATCTCGTTTACAACGATCATATCAGAGCCTGCAACCTTAGCGGAGAGTGCTCCGAACATAGCCTGTGCTCTGACCTTCTTGTTAAGTGTAAGACGGTAAGAACGAGGCTTAGGACCGAGGGCGATACCGCCGTGTGTCCACTGAGGAGAACGGGTCGAACCCTGACGAGCTCTGCCTGTACCCTTCTGCTTCCAGGGCTTCTTTCCGCCGCCGGAAACCTCTGAACGGGTCAGAGTGGACTGTGTACCCTGTCTCTGATTTGCAAGGTAAACCTTAACTGCTGAGTGGAGGACGGAAGAGTCTACGTTTGCCGCAAAGACCTTGTCGGAGAGCTCCATGCTTCCTACTTCCTTACCTGCCATATCTACAACCTTAATGCTTGGCATCGTTATTTCCTCCTTCCGTTACGCTTTTACAGAATCGCGAATGAACACGATACCGCCCTTGGCACCGGCAAGGGCACCCTTGACTGCGATAAGGTTCTTTTCGCTGTCTATTTTTACTACATTGAGGTTAAGTACCGTAACCTGCTCGTTACCATACTGACCTGCCATCTTCTTGTTCTTGAAGATTCTCGCGGGGTCGATAACACCCATAGAACCGGGCTGTCTGTGAATAGGACCGGTACCGTGAGTCATACGAAGGATGTGGTGTCCCCATCTCTTGACGGGACCTGTGTATCCGCGGCCCTTTGTTATACCTGTAATGTCGACCTTGTCGCCTGCGGCGAAGGTATCGGCTGATATAACGTCACCTACGTTATACGCTGTGCAATCCTCGAGTCTGAACTCCTTAAGGTGCTTTTTGGGTGTGAGTCCCGCTTTCTTTGCGTGACCGATCTCGGCCTTTGTGCTGTGCTTTTCCTTTGCATCCTCAAATGCAAGCTGCAGAGCCTCATAGCCGTCTGTGTCAACCGTCTTCTTCTGTGCTACATAGCACGGACCTGCTTCAATGACGGTTACCGGAATAACATTTCCCTTCTCGTCGAAGATCTGTGTCATACCGATTTTCTTTCCGATAATGCCTTTCTTCATTTGTTTTTCCTCCTTTAAAGGTTATTGGTTGACGCGGTTGTATTTTCGCTTTCGCGGACGCATCAACGTGACCAAGTGAGGGTCACTTGTCTTTTTGTGCCTGATATAGGCTCGGATTAAAGGTTGATCTCCATCTCAACGCCTGCGGGAAGTTCAATTCCTGCAAGTGCCTCAGCAACTTTCTGCGAGGGCTTGAGAATGTCGATCAGTCTCTTGTGTGTACGCATCTCGAACTGCTCACGGCTGTCCTTGTACTTGTGTACAGCACGAAGAATTGTTACTATCTCCTTCTCCGTAGGGAGCGGGATAGGACCGGAAACGGTAGCACCGTTTCTCTTTGCTACTTCAACTATCTTCGCAGAAGCTGCGTCGATAAGCTTGTGATCGTAGCTCTTGAGCTTAACTCTGATCTTTTCCTTAACTGCCATTGTTTTGCCTCCTTATTTAATATTGGGGGCGTGGTACATCGTTTACAACGCTCCGTGCGTTTCGTCAACGCCCGTATTAAAACCGGAAATTCCTATGTGAAGCAGACATAAGTAGTTCCGGGAATCGCGTTGCTATGATGTCACTTTGTTCGCCCGTTTATCGGACATACTCCACGAAAATTACCCGTACATCGACGGCAACCTCTCGCTTCATCGCACATCAAGCGGAACTATTATACATTATATACCACGATTTTGCAATAGTTTTTTTACATATTTCAAAGAAGAGATGTGTAGAACTTTTTGAGAAATTTCGAGTATCTTTTTGTGCAAAATGACGAACGCTGCCTCGCCAAAAAACCAAGCATCCTTACTCCGACAATCCGCATAATTATTCTGATTTTTTCTCAAAACGTCCTATATATAATAATAGGAAGAAAAATCATCATTTTTTAACCCTGTAAAAGCCACACATCACCCCGACTGTTGTCATAAAACTGCTGTATTCGATGCTTTGTCAAAAACCGCAGACTATAACTGCAGCCATCCTCCTGACTACCCCGACGGATTTTTGCAATATAGACAAGGCAATGACAAAAAAAGCAAAGCAGCAAACAGGTCAAAAAAGAACCGCCTGCGGTAAAAACAAATACTACCGCGGCGGCTCTGTTTTGTTATCTTAATTTTCGGCTGACCTATTCTCAACCAGCCGTCTCTTCGCTTTCCTTCTTTTCTTGAGATATTTTTTCACCAAAAGGCAACTGAGCGATAATTACAGCACCGAACACAAGCACGCACCCGATATACTCAAACACACTGTGAGTCTCCGAGAGTATCAGCATGCCCGAAATAACCGCAAACACGCTCTCAAGCGACATCAAAAGGGACGCCACCGTCGGCTGTGTCATCTTCTGTCCTATCATCTGAAGGGTGTATGCAACGCCGCATGACATTATCCCTGCATAAAGAAGCGGAAAAGACTGAAGCAGAATGTTTTCGGCTGTCGGATGCTCGACCAACAATATCATCGGAAGCGACAGTACACCTACAACAAAGAATTGTATGCAGGACATCTTAACGCAATCCACCTTAGGTGCAAAGTGGTCGATGACTATGATATGAACAGCAAACACGACCGCACACAAAAGCGTCGCAAGCTCCCCTCCGCCAAACGAAAGTGATCGGAGTATACTTCCGAAGGGATCGGAAATATCGAACGAAGCATCTCCCCCAACGCAAAGCATGTAAAGGCCAAGCACAGCCAAAGCAACACTGACCCAGATCATTTTGCCGACATTTTTTCTCATGATAATATATATTATCGGAACCATGACTATGTAAAGAGCCGTGATAAAACCGCTCTTGCCGCTGGATATGCCCAAATTCATCCCAAGCTGCTGGAGCGTCGATGCCACAAAAAGCACACAACCGCAACACACACCGCCCAGCACCAGGGTTTTGTCATTTTTTGTTTTCTTCCCTGTGATCAACCTGAGAGCTATTATCAGCACAAGCAACCCCGCACTTCCGACAAAGGACCTCAGGCCATTGAAAGAAAAAGTACCGAGGCTACCTCCGACAGTCTGAGCAACGAACGAGCTTCCCCAGATCACTGCCGTGAGAAGCAATATAAAATTGCCGAGCAAATTCTTTTTTGTCATTTCTTTTCCTTCTTTTATTGCTTTATATTGCAAATACTACGTACTTTATGGTAAAATAGTATGAACCGAAGCACAGTATACCACAATAACCGCACAAAGGCAAGTAGAAACCACAAAATTCCACGGAGGCGAACATGATATCCCTTTTCAAGCGTCATAAAAAAGAAGGCACCAAAGCATACCGCCGTGAGATGGCAGAACGTATCAGCGGCAAACGCATCCGTTACGTTACCGAGAGAATAAACGGAGTCGAGGAAGTCATAGGCAAAGACGGATGCATTTCCATCAAGGGAGACGAACTGATAGTCAGCACATACGCAAAAAACAACATGAGATGCAAGATAGACGAAATGGATGCATCCGAGCTTCTTTCAAAGGATGGGGTAGTAATCACAGCTCCCGACATCGAGCAGGGAGGCGAGGTACACACTATAATCGCCCACTATGTCTATTACAGATAACGGAGACACGCATGAAAAACATTGGTTTTAAACTGGGAGAACTTCTCCACGCCGTAGCCGGCACAAAACGCCCAAAAACCGCCGCTCTCATTTTGGCGGGAGGATCGGGCACACGGCTGGGCTCGGATGTCCCAAAACAACACCTGCAAATACTCGGCAAGAGCGTAGTATGCAGAACGCTGTTGGCGTTTGAGCAATGTCCGTATATTGACGAAATCGTAATCGCCTGTAGAGAGGACGATATTCCAACATACCGCGAACTGATAAAAAAGCATGCCATCAACAAAGTGATCTCACTTACCGTCGGCGGAGCCGACAGGCAGGAAAGTGCCTTTCGTGCTTTTTTAAAGATAAGCAGTGATACAAAGTTCGTAGCTATCCATGATGCCGCACGTTGTCTGATCACTCCCGATCAGATAAGCCGCGTTGCAACAGAAGCATTTGCCTGCGGTGCGGCAATAGCAGCATGCAGGGCAAAGGATACGATCAAGATCACAGACCAAAGCAAGATCAAAGAAACCCCAGACAGAGAAACGGTATGGCAGGCACAAACACCTCAAATAATGAAAGCGGATCTTTACCGTGCGTGCATCTACACAGCCATGGAGGACGGATACAAAGGAACAGACGATGCTTCTCTGTGTGAAAGACATGGGTTTGAGGTAAGAGTAGTGGACACGGGATATGAGAACATAAAGATAACCACCCCGATAGATCTCATAATCGCCGAAGCTGTAATAAAACAAAGAGAGTGCAAGGAGACTGACAAATGAGAATAGGTCAAGGGTATGACGTTCACCGTCTGGTCGAAGGACGCGATCTGATCATAGGCGGAGTAAAGATCGAATACGAGCGGGGACTGCTCGGGCACTCGGACGCAGATGTGCTTTTGCATGCGATATGCGATGCCATGCTGGGAGCGGCGGCATTAGGGGACATCGGCACACATTTTCCAGACTGCGATCCGGCATACAAAGGCATAGACTCAAGAAAACTGCTCAGACTCTGCACAGAGAAACTTCAAAACTGCGGATACAGAGTGGTCAACCTGGATGCTACAATCATTGCACAAGCACCGAAAATGAGACCTTACATTGATCTGATGCGAGAGAACATCGCAAAGGATATAGGAATTTGTGCAGATGACGTCAACATCAAAGCAACCACAGAGGAACACCTTGGATTCACAGGCAGAGGAGAAGGAATATCCAGCTCAGCTGTATGTCTGATCCAAAAAATCTAAAATCCGAGGGATAACAAACGCCTCCCTCGGATATATAAAGCGGCAATACGGTATATTAGCACACATAACTTCCTGCACTCGATACATCGGTATACAGTACTGACCGCGAGCTTTTGTAATAACAATATATGGCAGATTTTTAATTCTCGTGAGAGAAAACAAAGAAACGAAAGGACACAAAAAACATGGCTATCATTTCCCCTTCTCTTCTTGCGGCTGATTTTTCCATTCTTCAAAAAGAGGTAAAAGATGTCACCGAGGCAGGTGCCGAGTGGCTCCACCTGGATGTAATGGATGGGGCGTTCGTCCCCAATATCTCCTTCGGTGCTCCTATAATAAAAGCACTCCGCCCCCACTCTGATATTTTCTTTGACGTTCATTTGATGATAAACGAGCCCATCCGATACATAGATGATTTTGCAGCTGCAGGGGCTGAAATTATAACCTTTCACATAGAGGCCGTATCGGATGCCCGTGCAACCATAGACGCAATACGCAAACACAACATCAAAGTAGGAGTATCAATAAAGCCTAAAACCCCCGTATCCACGATCGCTGATATCATTGATCTTGTGGACATGGTTCTCGTAATGACGGTAGAGCCGGGTTTTGGCGGGCAGAAGTTCATGGCTGACATGATGCCAAAGCTGCAACAGCTCTCGGCTCTCAGAAAAGAGAGAGGACTGGACTATCTCATCGAGGTAGACGGAGGCATCTCAGCTGATAACGCAAAACTGTGTACCGATGCAGGAGCTGATGTACTCGTAGCAGGCTCATCGGTATTCGGCAAAGCCGACCGTGCGGCGGCTGTCGCTTCACTGAGATAAGAGAATATAAATCACTGCGTGGGGGGAAAGCATTTTTCAAAAAATGCTTTCCCCCTCTTTAATTATCATCAATTGCACTCGGTTATTGCTCAAATATAATATTTGATATCTCTTTTTTGTTGTTTTTCTTTTATACGGACTTTTTCACTTCCACTCTGCGATATCTTGACCTGTATTTGTGTATATGATAAAATATTTGTGCAGAATATTTTCATCTGTAACCTTTTTCATTTTTTTGCGACATATATAGTGAAGGCACATGAGAGGAGGGATGCCGCAATGGATGATGCTCAGATAGTAGATCTGTATTGGGAACGCTCTGAGACAGCCATCTCTGAGACAAGCATAAAATACGGACGAATGCTGACAGGCATTTCCCTGTCGTTGTCCGCCACTTCGGAGGATGCCGAGGAATGTGTATCCGATACATACCTCGCCGCATGGAATGCCATGCCCTGTGACAGACCGCTGTATCTCGGAGCCTACCTCTCAAAGATAGTAAGAAGGCTCTCTATCGACCGTTTTCGTGCACAAACGGCACAAAAGAGGGGCGGAGGCAGCTGTGTATGCGAGGAATTGTCCGAATGCATTCCATCCTTCTCCGACGTAGAAGGAGAGTATGACGAAAAGCAGACAGCAGAGTCGATCAGCCGATACATCTATTCTCTTGACGAGGAAAAACGCTATATTTTCGTGCGGCGATACTTTTTCTCGGATGCGATAGAGACCATAGCACTGTCTCTGGGAGTAACACAGGCAAAGATCAAGACTACGTTGCACCGACTCCGAGCCGGTCTGCGGCGTCACCTTGAGCGTGAGGGGGTGAATTTATGAACGGCAACATGACCCCGAATCAAAGGCTGTACGATGCCATCGGATGTATAGATGACAAACTGATACACGACGCACAGTCTCCCAAAAAAGCACGCGAATACATAAGAGTGCGGCGTTCAAAAAGGATCGCAGGTGTGGCGGTAGCGTGCCTGTTCTGCATCCTATGCACCGTACTCATAAAAGTCCCGCCGATTCGTCACAACACACACAATGACCCATCACACACAAACAGCAACTCACACCCTTCCCAAGACAAAGCCGAAGAAAATCAAAGCACGACAGTTACATTAGAGCATGCTCTGCTCGACAGTGCCGGTTCATCAGAGATCAGCATAGCTCCAAATACAGAGGTCCTTGACCTGTTCGATTCTCGGCCAAAGCTGATCTGGCAATATGATGGAGATATAAAATACCATTACACCGCTATCAAAAGTACCGCCAAGCTAAAAGCAATAACAACCGAGCTTGACAGACCCGCCACTGTTCTGAGTGCAGACAGCTCTGAGACTGTCAGCATCAAAGTATGGATCTCATACGGAGACGGCAGAGTGGACAGCCCTTATCTGAAGCACACACAAGGAAATACAGGATACGGCGTACTCTTTGACTATTCGGCTGAAGTAGAGCCAAGCGAAAAACTCACCAAAACAGTTCTCGATCTCATAAAATAAGGAAAGGAACGGTACAAAAAATGAAAAAGGTAGTAACACTCATACTTGTCGCTTCTATGATACTGCTCGCTCTCTGCTCCTGCGGCAGCAGCCAGCAAAAAGAACAATCCCCCGATCACATGTTGGACGGAGCAGATAACGAAAGCTTCGCAGGAAACGATATTCTCTATGATGCTATCGTCGGAATGACTCCCGAGGCAGATCAAGAAGCAGCGGAAGACAAAGCAATGCAGGATCAAAACATGTCAGATCCTAACGCATCCGAGCCCGGCTCTCCGCCAACCTCTGTGGACGTAGCATTTATCGAAAACAAGTTCATCTCGACAGAAAAGGAAAACGTATCCACCTTCTCAGCAGATGTAGATACAGCATCATACAGCTATTTCAGGAGACTGGTCGAGAGTGGGTATTCTCTCTCGGAGCTGATAGCTACAGCAGGAACATCCATCCGCACAGAAGAGCTGATAAATTACTTTAACTACAACTACGCATCCCCCGCAGACGAAAAGCTGTTCTCGACGACAGTTCAGATAGCACCCTGCCCATGGAATGAAAAAGCATCTCTCATGATGCTGGGGCTGCAGGCAAAGCAACTCGAATACTCACAGAAAAACAACCTGGTTTTTCTCATAGATGTCTCGGGATCTATGAACTCACAGGATAAACTTGGTCTGCTCAAGCGTACCTTCTCTCACCTGACCGACAAGCTCGGAGGGGACGATGTCATTTCCATCGTGACCTATTCGGGAAACGAAGCAGTTGTACTCGACGGATGCTCAGGAGCAAAAAAAGATAAGATCCTCAAAGCAATAAATGACCTCTCAGCGAAGGGCTCGACCAACGGCGAGGCAGGACTCAAAAAGGCGTATGAACTCGCCGAGAAGTACTATATACATGGCGGCAACAACCGTATAATCATGGCAAGCGACGGAGATCTGAATGTTGGTATATCTTCTGTAGAAGAACTAAAATCCTTTGTAGAGCAAAAGCGGGACGGCGGTGTGTTCTTGTCCGTACTTGGATTTGGCACAGGAAACTACAAGGACGCTCAGATGGAGACTATAGCAGACTGCGGAAACGGTGTATATTACTATATTGACAGCGAGACCGAAGCTGAAAAGGTCTTCGGACGTGATATATTCTCTACTCTCTACACCATAGCAAAGGACGTAAAGCTGCAGCTTACTTTTGACAAAAAATTGATAAGCTCATACCGCCTGGTCGGATACGAAAACAGACTGCTCAACAAAGAAGATTTTGAAAACGACCGCAAGGATGCAGGAGATCTGGGTGCAGGGCATTCACTGACTGTCTGCTATGAGCTTGTTCTGAATGACGAGGCAATGACTTCCGATGAGAACTGGATGAAGCTCTCGGTCAGATACAAAGCTCCCGACGCTGACAAGAGCACTCAGGAGGACACTTTCTTCTCAAAAGCACAGTATACAAACACCCCTTCTGATGATTTCAGGTTTGTATGCTCAATAATAAAGCTGTCCATGCTCATCCACAACAGCGAATATTCAAAAGGCATTACATTGAATACCCTCAAAGAAAACCTTTCGGCTGTACAAACAAACGATGAATACAAGCTTCAGTTCAAAGAGCTGGTAGATAAACTGATAACCAACAAATGATCCTGCACGCTGTGATCCTCAGCCTATCCTAACAAGCATTTTTCAGACAGTTGCAAAAAACGGAAAACGCATTTTCACGCAGAGCCCGAAGGGAGGCTTTTTGCAGAGCTGCACTTGTCCTTAACGATGGGATAGAATATTTTGTTGATTTCCTATAAAGCAAAAAAAGCAGGCACGACCTGCTTTTTTTACTATTTATTGATATATACGGTATTATCCCGGCAAATGACTTTCTCAGTCGTTTGGATAATCTACGATATTTCCGTTGTCTACCATGTTACGGCGGAGCTTTTCCACATCTACCTTCTGTACCGAGACACCGTCGCGGATAGCGATAACCGCCGCTCTTCCCGCAGCTTCACCTGTCAGGCAGCACACCGGTATTACTCGTGTCGCCTTCCATGCTTCTCCGGTAGAACCTATTACTCTGCCTGCAGCAAGAAGGTTGTCACATGAGGGTGAGTAAAGTGTACGGTAAGGTAACTCATACCACTGTCCTCTACGCGGAACTCGGAAATCTCCGAATACACCGATAGAATCGTCAAAAGTGCGGTATACATCTTCCTCTGTGAGGTTGTATTCAGCCACTACATGGCGAGTCGTTCTGAACTGTGCCATCATGGGAATAGAAACAAACTCACCCGCATGTCTGTCCATGGTCTTGAGTTTGTCAAGAAGCATGCTCTGTCCTGCGATAAGGTACATATTAACATCGTCGCTGGTCACTCCCTCAAGAAGCGGAACTCCCTCAGGCTGATTGTTGCCTGTCATTGTAGCTCCGGTAAGAGTCCATTTGCGGACGGTAGCAAGCTTCAGCTCGTCTTTCTTTTCAAAGTCAAGATAATGCGAGGTGTAGGACATATAGTTCTTTCCGCACTCACACTCACAGCCAAAGCGATGGAAAACATCAGCATCGCCTGTAGCGTCTATTATCATCTTACATTCAAAATACTCACATCCGCTCTTTGTCTCAGCGAGAATACCGTCTATGTGCCTGTCCTCGCCCTGAGGATAAGTAGCAAGAGTATCAAAACGTACCGTAACGCCCGCGTCTACGAGCATACCAAGCATAGCGACAGCAAATGCTGTAGGCGAGAAATGCGTTACGTAGCGGCGTTTTCCCTCCTCAGAACGCTTGTTTTCTCTCCAATCACGTGCAAGATCGTCGCCGCCGTACTTGATCGACTCATACAGCATCTCCTCGCATATACCGCCGATCACCTTTTTTCCCTTTCCGTCGTCAAGAGGCTCATACCAGTTGATAAGGCCGACAGTACCAAGACCGCCAAGAGCGGCAAGCTTCTCAAGAAGAACAACACTCGCTCCCTCTCTCGCCGCAGCAAGTGCCGCCGCAACTCCCGCAACACCACCTCCGATGACGGCTACATCATAGCTGCCCTTAAGCTCGGGCGTACCAAATTTATAGTTCATACTTCATTCCTCTGTCATATTCTGCCTCCGCACTTAAACTGCGTCCGGGGGCTGTTTTTTTATTTTACTGCTCGTGTCCCCATACCTGCATCACGGTAGCCTGGTAGAAACGGTAGTACAGTCTCTTGTATGAATAGGACTCCTCGAATACTACATCCGAAGCGTTGTAAGCATTTACCGATGCCGGATCTGACACCGTGAAAATATAATCATTTGGATTTTCAGCATCGGGATTCAGACATTTGTTGAACGTAATGTAATGCTTGCCGTATGCCGTATTCTCAAAGCACACAACGACACCCCATGGGCTTTTATCAAGTGCCTCCTTGATAGCTCTCTTGGTGACAGAATACTTTATCTGTACCGTGACACGCTTGCCGTCAACGTTAAAGCTGCTCGCTATCAGATTCTGCCTTGTAAGCACCGGATCTCCCCACAGCGTTGTAGCTGCCTTTTCAGGGCCCTTATTTCCTACATTTGCAAGTGCCACCGTATACGGGTCTGCCATCACATTTGTGTCAATGCCGGAACGCAGATCGTATCCGTTTGTGTACCTGGCACCCATGTTGTTGAGCACCTGTGCTATACTGCACACAGCACACCCCTCGCTCAGCCAGTCGGTATTCTTTGTAGAATTGTTCGCGGCAAAGCGTTTTCTTACTCCTCCGGAGCTGAAATACAGGTCCTTGAGAGGTTCACCGTTCCATCCGCCGGTACTGATATTATTCTGGCTGTACCAAGCAAAACTGCTCTGCTCCGTGACTGTCACATCACACGAGAGCTGCATAGATCCAAACGACGCTGTAATAACCGTATTCCCCTCAGAGAGTGCACAGAACTTTCCGTCATCATCAACGATAGCTATACTGCGGTCGCTGGAAGACCACTCTATGTAAGGTGCCATGCTCGCGGGTGTTATCACAGCCCGCAGATCTGTATAAGCAGTGTACGGTCTTGTCTTGACCGAATAGAGCGAGAGTGTCATGCTCTCGGGCTTGTATTCTTCGATCCGCCAGTTCACCCCCGATCCGTTCTTGTCAGGCGACAGGACAAGGTCGGTTTCCGCACAAGAGAACAAAAGTGTCCCCCCGGCAGCTGCAGGCGAGATCGTATACACTCCATCGCCGCCATTAATGTCCAACTGTGCACAAGGATCAGTGACGTCGCTGCATACATAGCTGACAGAGCCATCCTCTCTCTCGGCATAGGATAAAAACGTATCCTCCGCCGCAACAGATCTCACGGTGCTGACACCGTTATCCGAGATGCATATCCTAAACAAAGCCTTCTCCGAAAACTCGGCTCCGAGAAGAATGCCTCCATCATCGGACACAGCAAGATATCTGCCGCTGTCAATATTTGAAATTGTGTAATATCCACCGTCAGAGGGCAACTGTGTCTGTGCATGCACGCCAAGCGTAAGCATACAAAGAAACAATGATATCGTAAAGATCGCCACCGACAGCTTTACTACTGTCTTTCTCATACTTTTCTTTTCCTTTTTTCGCTGACAGACAAACGGCACAACGCCCTGTTCTGTCAAGCGTTTTTTTCACGCTTACGCGTTTACCTTATCAATAAACCGCATAAACGCACGTCTGCCCTCTTCTGTGCACTTGTATACTCCGGCACATTCAAGAACACGTGCAAACACTGCACCGATCTCCTGTTTGAGTATATCTTCTACGTTGTCACGGTCAAGCTCAGGATGGCGTGCCATAACATCACGTGCAAAGTCTGCGTGCTTAGAGCAGTCAGCATCAGCGTCGATGTCCGCACCTGTGAGCATAAGCTCTCCGAGGCGTGCTATCTCTGCCTTCAGTCTTGAAGGAAGAACTGCCAGACCCATTACCTCGATCAGTCCGATGTTTTCCTTCTTTATATGGTGGAGCTCCTCATGAGGATGGTAGAGCCCAAGGGGATGCTCCTCTGTTGTAATATTGTTTCTGAGTACGAGATCCAGCTCGTAGTCATCTCCCCTTCTTCTGGCTATGGGAGTAATTGTGTTATGCGGCTCACCGTTTGTCTGAGCATAGACAAACGCCTGCTCATCCGTGTAGGCACGCCATTTGCCGAGGATCTTGTCTGCCAGCTCTACAAGCACATCCTTGTCAGGAGAGCTGAGTCTTATAGCCGAAAGCGGCCAGTTGACTATACCCGCCTTGACAGAACTGTATCCCGCAAATTTCACCTCACGCTCGATAGGAGCTCTCTCCATCGGGAAGCTGTAGCATCCGCCCTGGTAGTGGTCATGTGTAAGTATCGAACCTCCGACAATCGGAAGGTCGGCATTAGATCCGATGAAATAATGAGGAAATACCGTGACAAACTCCAAGAGTTTTTCAAATGTAGCACGGTTGATCTTCATCGGGGTATGCTCACCGTTGAGAGCTATGCAATGCTCATTGTAGTATACATACGGTGAGTACTGAAGATACCAACGCTCTCCTGCGAGGGTGATCGGAATTATCCTGTGATTTTGTCTGGCTGCAGCGTTAAGTCTGCCTGCATACCCCTCGTTTTCACGGCAAAGTGCACACTTTGGATAAGATGATGCACTGAGAGTACGTGCTGCGGCTATTGCCTTGGGGTCTTTTTCGGGCTTTGACAGGTTGATAGTAATATCGATATCACCGTATTTTGTGGGCGTGACCCAACGCATATCCTTCTTTACCCTATAGGTACGGATGTAATCGGTGTTACGGCTGAGTGCGTAAAAATAATCGGTCGCTTCCTTCGGCGAATTTTTGTAATGTTCAAAGAAGGTCGATATCACCTCAGAAGGGCGGGGAGTGAGTACACCCATCAGTTTAGCATCGAAAAGGTCGCGTTCAACAATGCTGTCGCCGTCGATTATTCCCTTTGCCGCTGCGTAATCCAGCAAATTTGCCAGTGTATCTTCTATGTCGATCTCTGAGTATGTTTTGCCTGTAGGAATATATTCGTCGATACCGAGTACGGAAATCAGGCAGTTTGTGGCATAAACCTCGTCTTCAGAAGCGATAAGCTCACGGTCGAGTGCGTATTTTATAAGTTTTTCAATATATTCGTTGACCATTGGTCTCCTCCGGATAATCTATTGCTGTGAATGCTTAAACAAAAAACAGATAAAAATCAAAAATTCAATTCATAATCAAAAATTCAAGTCAGATCACTCAAAACTTGTAAACAGTTGAATGATCGTAATGCTCTGAAGCGAAAAGCACATTCTCGCCGCGTGTGGGAGAATCGGGCTCAAACTGAGTCTCCATTGCCAATGCCATACGGGAGAATTTCTTCACACCGCCCTTAAAGTCGTTTCCGTCATCCTCAAGAAACGCACCGGTGTATACCTGCATGCACGGCTTTGTGGTAAGGACCTTCATAGTGAGCTTTTTGCCGGACAGCTCTGCCGCGTAATTGTACTCCTTACCGTCAAAGATCTCCTTCTCGGCGGTATCAAGTATAAAGTTGTGATCGTATCCGTAAAGATCATCGGTCTTTACCTTGCCTATAAGGTCACGTCCGATCGCCTTCGGCTGTCTGAAGTCATAAGCAGACCCGTCAAGCGAAGGATGCTCTCCTGTAGGAATAAGCTCCGAGTCAACCGCAGTGTATGTTGTGTGGTTGATCTTCATGATGTGGTCTGTTATCTCACCGGCACCGACACCGTTGAGATTGAAATATGCGTGGTTGGTCAGATTACAGTAAGTATCCTTGTCAGAGACTGCATCGTAGTCTATTCTGATAGCATCAGGATAAAGAGTGTATTTTACGGTAACATCGAGCTTACCGGGATAGCCCTCCTCGCCGTCAGCGGAGCAGTAGAAAAGAGTAAGCGTACTGTCTGAATACTCTTTTATCTCCCAGATCTTTCTGTTGAAGCCTTCCTTGCCGCCATGAAGGTGATTTCTTCCGTTATTGGCGTAAAGAGGATATGTAACCGACCCGAGTGTAAACTGTGCACCTTTGATGCGGTTACCGTATCTGCCGACAAGAGCACCCTGGTATGTAGTGTCTTTAAGAATGCCGTCAAGAGTATCATATCCTCCGACAACATCTATACCGTCACATTCGAGAACTCTGATAGTTCCGCCGAGATCAAGTATGTCTGCTTTCATTCTACCGTTTGTGAGAGTATAAGAGTAGACCTCACGTCCGTCAGGCATCTTTCCGAAAAGCTTCTTGTTCATTTTTTACCTCGCTATGTATATTAAAATTTATATTTTTTGTAAATTGAATTTTACGCTAACTAAGCCATACATCACCGAAAAAGATATACATTAAATCTGTTTTTTGGCGTGGTTCGCACAAAAAACAGTCAAAGTTTGTTTTCAAATTTAATTATATTATCATCACTATAACAAAAAAAGTATACCACAGGACAGCTTTAATGTCAATACATAAGGCAAATTATGACTGTCGCAGCGAACATTGCAAAAAAACATAAATGTAGAAATCAAACCTCACCGCCCGGCGTTCTGAAAAGCAAAAAACGAGCAGTTTTAAAATACCTATATCCGAGAAGAGCCGAACTCATATCCGTTTTTCTCGGCTATGGCTGAGAATCTCCAAGCAAACAGCGTAAAAGAAAAACTTTTTATAAAGCAAAAAGTAAAAAAATCAAAAACAAAAAACCGATAATTATTTGAAAATAAACGCCTCATAAAAGAGCAAAAAACAGCAATTGAGTTTTATGCATATCTAATCTTTCGTTTGAACCAGGCAGTAGTGCGTGGCTTATTTTGCCATTTTTGAGTTTTGCTGCCACTATTACGTTTTGCCGTATCTAATTTGATTGTTTTGCAACTGTCTTATTTCATCAGATGCTTATTTGTTGTGATTGTTATTTAATAGGTTTTTATGTTTGAAAATTGTAAAACATATTTAATTAGCAATTTCGCAGTTGTTTTTTACAATAAATACAGCGTTTTCATATTACAAACAACACCGATTGCCGATCACACCAAAATTGCTCTGTGAGAGTTTCCGGCAGGTAAAAAGAGATACTGTGTACACTCTAAAGAAGTCGCCATCAACCAAATAATTTTCCTCATTTTACTATAAAAAAGCTGACTTTGGCTGCCGTTTTTACCCTTTTTGGGCAAAGATCATGCTCAAACACCCCTCTCTGATCAGACTTTTTTGGTTATGTTGTGTTTTTGACATTAGAAGTTTCTAAAATATTTATTTTTCTTTTTTATTTGTCAACCTTCGGTTTACATGCTTTTTTCCTTTATATTTGCCGTTTATCACCCTTTTTTAATCATTTTT
>JAZNOK010000190.1:0-6953 GCA_045580775.1 Eubacteriales bacterium | reverse complement strand
GGCTACGATCCGACTTCGGTCTTTGTGCTCCCTCAAACTCGTTTTGAAGAAATGACAGGGTTTTGAGCAACGGAGCAAACGGTCCCTCAGGCAGAGGAGTGTCGGCGTTTCTGATCTCATTTTCAATGAACTCACCCTCGCCCTTCTCCTGCCAGATAAGATCCGACTCACCGGAGAACAGCACCGCGTCTCCGTCAAATGCGATCTTGAGAGTATCTATAACCTCCTCAGCATCATATCCGCCGTGATCTGTGCATACGATACCTGCCGCCACTTTAGAGCTGATAGCGTTCTTTACATCCTCCTCGTCAGCAGAAAGAAACAGATCTGTGGAAAATGCCTTCAGATACGGCGACAGAGGTGCTCCGCTGGTCAGTACAGCCCGTGTGATGTCCAGTTCGTAGTGCTTTAAAGAATTAAAAATACGAAGACTGGTATCAGCTGAGTTTCGCGACATTATTACGACCTCTACCCTGCGTCGTTGGGCATTCTCGTTTAGACGCAGCAACGCTTTTATAAGTCCAAAGGCACTTCCGGGAGACAAAGGCTCTGACTCATGTTCTCTCATGTGTCGGCAGTATTCTAAAAGGCCCTCTTCCTCAAATATTCTGTTTTCACGGCTCATATCAAACAGTGCTCTTGAGGATACACCGACGACGAGCACTTTATCAAGTTTTACCATTTTGACCTCCGAGTATTGTAGCTTTTGTTTTCTTCCGGTTCATTATATCTCAGATACAGTCCAAAAATCAGGACTTTCGCAAGGCAAAAAGTTCATTTCGTTATTTATCATTGGTCTGATTTCCGTCTCCGGAAATATGGATCTGATCTCCGAGATACGTCGGAGATGGACGGGTGTAGCGTTTTACAGAGTCGTTTACGCGTGCGAGTATCTCACGCACATCACGGTATGCCTGTCCTCGGTAGCTGTGAAGATCTGCCGACACTCCGAGTGCATCTATTCCAATGTAATCAGAGATATACAAAGCACGGTACAGATGATACTTTTGCGTTACCACGACCGCCCTCTCAACGCAAAAGATCTCTCTCGCCCTGACGATACTCTCGTAGGTAGAGAAGCCTGCGTGATCCATAAACACGTCAGACGATGGCACTCCGCACGAAACGGCGTACTCCTTCATCGTATTGACCTCGTCATAGTTATCTCTGCCGTGGTCGCCTGTGACTAGTATCTTGTCGGCTGTTCCATCCAGATACAGACGTATTCCCGTGGCCATGCGGTCACGCAGCATATCACTCATGCTGCCGTCAGTCCGAACGCCCGCACCGAGTATTATAATACAGTCATACTCCCCCTCTGCGGCAGTGTCTATTTTGTTTTTTACCGACAATTTGACATTGCAGTTTATTCCGAGCACCAGAGTACATAAATACCCACCTGCATAAATGCACAAAAGAAGTAATATTAGCCCAAGTTTAGAAAAAGATAAGCGAGAGTGCTTATCTTTTTCATTTGATATATTTACTTTTTTGTATGGGGCGTGCATGCTCGGGGATCTTCTCTTTTTCATATATCAGTCCCCCATTTACATACGGTTTGTAACAAAGGATCTATTATTGCTCGCCTTCATCGGAGCTCTCAAGTTTTCTGACGGATATCTCCATTATTCTGCGGTTCTCAACCTTGGTAACCGTGATCTCCAGCTCCTCGTAGGTAAACATGTCTCCCTCCTCGGGGATCTTGCACAGCTGTTCTATTACCCAGCCGCCGACAGAAACAGACTCACTGTCGTCATCCGTATCCATTCCGAGATGATCGAACATCTTGCCAAGCTGCGTTGAGCACAGTACGAGAATTGAGCCATCCTCATTCTCAACAAAGTCCTCAACCACCTCGTCAGCTTCGTCCCATATCTCACCGACCAGCTCCTCGAGTATGTCCTCGAGAGTAACGATACCGATCGTTCCCCCATACTCATCTGTTACTACAGCCATGTGGGTCTTCTTTGTCTGCATGAGCTTGAGCAGGTCATTTACAGGCATGCTCTTAGCGACAAAAACAGTGTCCTTTATAATATCGTCAACGTTGTACTCAGCGTCATCCGAAAATTTGACACGGCTGAAATCTCTGATATGGACAAAACCGATAATATTGTCTATGCTCTCATCTATTACAGGAAGTCTCGAGAATTTGGAATCGTCAAACACCTGAGCGATCTTGTCCTCGCTGTCATCCTTGTCTATTGCTATGATATCGACACGGGGTGTCAGTATATCCTCAGCCGTAAGCTCGGAAAAGGATATCGCCGATCTGATCAGATCGCTCTCCTCCTCGTCTATTCCTCCGCTGTCCTCTGCCTCCTCAACGATATTGAGAAGTTCATCTCCGGTGATAGCATCATTGCCTTCAAGCTTGAATACAGCCTTGAGCATTTTTTTCCACAATCCGAAAAACCATATAAAGGGAATAAAGATGATGAACATCACTCGCAAAAAAGGAACTGAGAACATCGCAAACGCCTCGGGTTTTTCCTTGGCGATGCTCTTAGGTGTTATCTCACCGAAGATCAACACTATGACTGTCATTACCACGGTCGATACGGTAGATCCTGTCGCTTGATCTCGCAACAGATCAATAAAAAATACAGTAGCGATAGAGGTAGATGCGATATTAACGATGTTGTTTCCTATGAGCACAGTCGTGAGCAATCTGTCAAAATTCTCTGACATCTTGTATACAAGTGCCGCACGCTTGTTGCCCTCATCCGCCATCATCTTGACGCGGATCTTGTTAAGAGACGAAAATGCCGTCTCGGTTGCTGAGAAATACGCCGAAAATAAGACCAGAATAACCAAAACAATAATCTGACTCCAACTGTCCGGTTCCAAAATAAATCCTCCAAAAAAATAAACAGAATTATCCAATATAAAAATTGAATTAAGGCAAGTATAGCATATAAAAGTGCAAAATGCAAGTATTTTTACATTTTGCACTTAAATATTATCGGTTTTTCGCTGATTTTTTGTTATCTTTTTTTACAGGAGCAGCATTAGGGTCCTTCATCGTAAGAGAGATGCGTTTTTTCTGTAAGTCAACACTCATTACCCACACCTTGACAATATCTCCGACCTTTACTACATCGAGCGGGTGTTTTACAAACTTATCAGACAGCTGAGATATATGGACCAGACCGTCCTGATGTACACCTATGTCCACAAAAACGCCAAAGTCGATCACGTTTCTTACGGTTCCGGTCATCTCCATTCCCTCGCTCAGATCCTCCATAGACATTATCTCCTGCTTGAGCATTGGAGGCGGAAGCTCATCTCTCGGGTCTCTGCCGGGACGGCTGAGCTCCTTTGCAATGTCTCTGAGAGTAGGCACACCCACTCCAAGCTTCTCTGCCAGAGCTACAGCTCCTATTGCATCCACCTTGTCATTGATACCCTCTACTCCTCCCGATTTTATGTCTTCATCGGTATAACCGCATTCGGAGAGCAGCAGCTTTGCAGCTTCATAGCTCTCGGGGTGAACTCCCGTATTGTCAAAAGGATTATTAGACTCGGAAACACGCAAAAAGCCCGCACATTGCTCAAATGCCTTGGGGCCGAGCTTGGGTACCTTTTTCAGCTGTGCTCTCGACGTAAATATTCCGTTTTCCTCTCTGTAGACAACAATATTCTTTGCAAGTGTACCGCCTATCCCGGCTACTCGCGACAGCAGGGGTGCAGATGCGGTGTTCAGATCTACTCCTACCGAGTTTACGCAGTCCTCAACAACACCGTCAAGAGCCTCAGAGAGCCTTGACTGCGGCATATCATGCTGATACTGACCTACGCCTATTGCCTTTGGGTCTATCTTTACAAGTTCGGCAAGAGGATCCTGCAGTCTGCGTGCGATAGACACGGCACTTCGCACGTTTACATCGAAATCCGGAAACTCCTCCGCTCCTATCTTGGATGCGGAATACACAGAAGCACCGGATTCTGACACTACCATGTAGCTGATACCGCCTATCTCGCGGATAACATCAGCACAGAACATCTCGGTCTCGTGAGATGCCGTTCCGTTTCCTATAGCAAACATCTCTACACCGTATTTGGCACACAGTTTCTTTACCGTTGCCTTTGCCTGCTCTACCTTTGAAAAGGGCGGCACCGGGTAGATTACCGAGGTCTCGAGCACCTTGCCCGTTCCGTCAACCACCGCGAGCTTACATCCCATTCTGTACCCGGGGTCAAAGCCGAGCGTCACTCTTCCCTTTACGGGTGGCTGCATAAGCAGCTGCTTGAGATTGAGAGAAAAGACCCTGATAGCCGATTCGCTCGCATCATCGGTAAGGGTATTTCTTATCTCACGCTCAATAGACGGATATATCAGTCTGCCGTAGGCGTCCTCTGCTGCCGCACGAACAAGCTCCGTGCACGCAGAGCCTTCCTTTACATGGACGTCGGATATGTATGACAGAGCCGTCTGCTCGTCAAACTCTACCGTGACCTTCAAATACTCCTCACGCTCACCTCTGTTGACAGCGAGCACTCTGTGAGAGGCGATCTTGGATACAGGCTCGGAATAATCGGCATACATCTCGTATACCCCGAGATCCTCCTGAGTACCGTGTGCTGCAAGAACAGCTTTCTTCATAAATGCCTCACGCAGGGTCTTTCTCAGAGACGCATCGTCGCTTATCATCTCGGCAATAATATCCGAAGCTCCCGCAAGAGCCTGCTGTGTATCCTCTACCTCATCTGTAATAAACGCCTCTGCCATCTGCTCAGGGGCACAAGCATCCTTTGCCTGCTCGTAGATCATAAGAGCCAAAGGCTCAAGTCCCTTTGCCTTTGCAACAGATGCTCTTGTCTTTCTCTTAGGACGGAAAGGACGGTATATATCGTCAAGCTCCGTCATCGTACAAGCCGCATCAAGAGATGCCGATATTTCATCGGTCATAGCTCCCTGCTCTGTTATCGTCTCGCGAATTTTTTCTCTTGTTGCTTCGAGATTTCTCAGATATTCAAGTCTGTCAGCAAGAGTACGAAGCACCTGATCGTCGAGTGATCCCGTAACTTCCTTTCTGTATCTGGCAATAAAAGGGATAGTATTACCCTCGTCAATGAGCTTTACAGCTCCCTCTGCCTGTGAGGGCTTGATGTTCAGTTCCTTTGCAAGTGTGCTGATAATATCCATTGTGTTGACCTCTTTATTCAAAAAACTGCGTACATTCTACCACATTTACAAAAAAAATGCAAGAGAATGCAGTCGAGCAAATAAAAACCGACAAATAATAACTGTAATTTAACATCGGCTGTATTTGTCTTGCCGGAAAATACTTAGCTCCTTCTTCGTTACATTTATGATCATTATGCTTGAATTATGGCGTGTGATGTCGTATAATAGTATGGAGAAAAAGGAGCTATGCACATGAAATACATAAAACAATTTGCAATTATCATAGCCGTATCGTTTGCAGGGGAGATAGCAGCACACTTCATCTCTCTACCGATACCTGCGAGCATCTGGGGACTGGCTCTGATGCTGATACTGCTTATAACAAAGATAGTGCCGCTCGGTGCTGTTGCCGATACGGCAAAATTCCTCGTGTCACTCATGCAGATAATGTTCATACCTGCGGCGGTGGGACTTCTCAGTTCGCTCGATGCACTGAAAAATTCATGGCTGCCTATTGTTATCTCTATTGTCGCTGTAACGCCTATAGTCTTTTTCTGCTCGGGCAAGCTGACTGATATTGTAATAAACAAAGCACATAAAAAGAAAACAGGCGGGGAGGCGAGTGACAATGCATGAACTGATAGGAATATCTTCGTTCTTCGGAGCGGCTCTGAGCGTGGGAGCTTATGTGCTCGGGATGGCTCTGCAGAAAAAATTCAAAATAGCCTTGTTCAATCCCCTGTTCATTTCCATAATTACCGTAATTGCGGTATTACTGTGCTCAGGTATCAGCTACGACACCTATAATGCAAGTGCAAAATATCTGTCATACTTTCTCACCCCTGCTACAGTATGCCTCGCAATACCGCTCTACGAGCAGCTTTCTCTGTTAAAGAAAAACGCCGCCGCCATTGCCCTTGGTATAGGAGCGGGTGTGCTCTCAAGTGCCCTGTGTATACTTGCAGTCTCGGTCATTTTTTCTCTTCCTCATCAAATGTACGTCACGCTCTTGCCGAAGTCCATCACCAGTGCCATCGGCATGGACCTGTCAAGCGAGCTTGGAGGTATTCCTTCAATCACTGTCGCTGTCATAATACTGTCAGGAATAGTCGGTAATATGCTGGCTCCCTTTTTCTGCAAAATATTCGGCATCACGCATCCTGTAGCACGCGGAATTGCCGTAGGTTCGTCTTCTCACGCTATAGGAACTGCCAAAGCGATCGAAATGGGCGAAGTAGAAGGGGCTATGAGCGGTCTTTCTGTTGCAGTATCCGGACTTGTCAGTGTAGTTGCGATAAATTTGTTTGCTCTCATACTTTGAGTCAAAGTAAAGAAAACTCGATCTGAGTGTGCTAACTTCTCAGACTGAGTTTTCTTTTTTTGTTGCTTATTTGGCTTTTCTGTGTTAGAATAATACTAACAACAATTATTAGGAGGTCAGTCATGATAAAAGTCAAGGAAAACATCAGAGTAAAACACACGCTGAAATACAAAAGTGCAGCTACACTCACGGCAATCGTCTGTGCGGTTCTTCTGCCTCAGCTCGTTCATTTGTGCGGTATACTGAGCGGCACAGGAAAGGCTCTGGGCGAGATACTTCTGCCTATGCACCTGCCGGTGATGCTCGTCGGAGCTATCGCAGGACCGACAGCAGGTATCATAACCGGTGTACTCTCGCCCATCATCAGCTTTGCCCTGACTCAGATGCCTCAGGCAGGTGTACTTCCCTTTATGTGTATTGAGCTCATGTCTTACGGCATGATAGCAGGGCTCCTGTCAAAAACCGCTGTCCCCGCTCCCATAAAGATCCTGGTCACGCAGG
>JAZNOK010000189.1:0-15997 GCA_045580775.1 Eubacteriales bacterium | reverse complement strand
CAATGTTTAGTGAAGAGCATATGACCAGCAATGTGAATATAAAAGTAGTAGGTATCGGCGGCGGCGGAAATAATGCTGTTAACCGAATGGTAGCTGAGAATATTAAGGGTGTTGAGTTTCTTGCCATCAATACTGACCAGATGGCACTTATAAAGTCTAACGCAACAAATAAGATCGCTATAGGTGAGAAGATCACAAAGGGCCACGGAGCAGGTGCAAAGCCTGAAGTTGGTCAGAGAGCGGCAGAGGAGAGCGTTGAGGAGATCAAGGCTGCTCTGACCGGAGCTGATATGGTATTTGTTACTGCCGGTATGGGCGGCGGAACAGGAACAGGTGCTGCTCCTATCATTGCGAGAATAGCAAGAGAAATGGACATACTCACCGTAGGTATAGTTACAAAGCCTTTTGGATTTGAGGGTAAGCTCAGAATGCAGCAGGCTGAGGCAGGTATTGCTCAGCTTCGCGATTATGTTGATTCACTTATCATCATTCCTAACGAAAGACTCAAGCAGGTCTCGGATACGAGAATCACACTTGCAAATGCTTTTGAAATAGCAGACGATGTTCTTCGCCGCGGTGTACAGAGCGTTTCCGAGCTTGTCAATGTTACTGCATACATAAACCTCGACTTTGCTGACGTTACCTCTGTTATGAAAGGTGCAGGATACGCACACATGGGTATGGGTTCAGCCAGCGGAAAGGACAAGGCAGAGCTTGCTGCAAAGGCTGCTATCTCCAGTCCTCTCCTTGAGACTTCTATAGACGGTGCTCGCGGAATACTTGTTTCGATTACTGCGTCTCCTGATATCGGACTCGAGGATATTGATACTGCATCTGCTATGATCACGAGCGAGGCACATCCTGATGCAAACATCATTTGGGGTGTTGCGTTCGATTCATCTCTCGAGGATGAGATGCGTGTTACCATTATTGCAACAGGATTTGACAAGAAGGATATCCCTGACGCAAACAAAACTGCCAGAGCTGCATACAATACCGCAGTAAAGCAGCCTGCTGCACAGTCTGTTGCAGCTACAGACTCTGAGATGCAGTCTGATGAAGATGTAGAGGAGATCGACGACACTCCTGTTATGGAGGAGATCGACGGAGGACACATTTCAAACTCAGAGCTAAATGAGATTTTGACCATTCTCAATCAGAGAAATAACAGAAACGAAAATGCGGGACAGAATCCTGCAAATCCTATGGGAATGTACGGAAGAAGACGCTTCTGATGATCCGATAAAAATAAAAAGAAACAATACGGACGGTCATTTTTGACCGTCCGTATTGTTTCTTTTACGTTAAAGTATAGATCAAGCTAAAAGGAATTTGTAACCGGATTATTGCTCCAGTGCCTCGTATATACAAAGAAGCTCTTCTTCTGACTTGTCTATTTGAGACTGCAGTTCAGCCGCCAGAATATAATCTGTTGATGCTTCACCAAAAAGCCTTTGAGTAAGAGATTCTATCAAAGCTTCAAGCTCAGCGGCACGTTTTTCATTTTTTTGACGATTACGTTCAGCTTTTCTCTTATTTGCCTGTTCTTCTTTGGATGCAATGTAGTTTTGTTTTGAGCTTGACTGAGGAGTTTGCTTTTTGCTCTCTGTTTCTGATTCAGTGCGTTGCTTTGTTCTCATTTCACGGTATTCATCGTACCCACCGTCAACTGAAAGAGGATAACTGATAATACCGCCGCCTTCGTTTACCGGTACAAGCTCGAGTAATCTTGTTGCAAGTTTGTCGATAAAGTATCTGTCATGAGAGACAGCGACGACCGTGCCGTTGTAGTTGTTGATAGCATCCTCAAGTGCCTCGCGGGATCCGATGTCAAGGTGATTTGTCGGTTCGTCCAGTACCAGCAGATTTGAGTCTGACAGAACCAGCTTACATAATGTAAGCCTAGCTCTTTCGCCGCCTGAAAGTGAAGAAACACTTTTATAAACATCATTTCCTACAAACAGAAACAAAGCCAGCTTGTTTCTTACCTCTGTTTCTGTCATGCGTGGATACGCATCCCACAGCTGCTCGATAACAGTCTTTGAATCGTCCAGACCTTGGTTTTCCTGGTCATAGTATCCGATTTTTATATTATAGCCTTCCTCGATGCTTCCCGATATCGGAGAAAGAGTTTTCATGATCAGTTTCATAAGCGTGGATTTTCCGGTTCCGTTGGGGCCGACGAAAAATGCACGCTCGCCTCGTTTGATCAGAAAGTTCACATCAGAAAAGAGCCTGTTATCTCCAAATGACATACAAAGACCCTTAGCACACAGAACCTCGCTTCCTCCCTCGGGTGAGGTGTTGAAAGAGACACGTATATCTTTTAGATCCCCTTGCGGTTTTTCAACCAGTTTCATTCTCGCCAGGGCTTTTTCGCGGCTTCGTATAGTAACAAAATTTCGCTCTCGCCCAAAGGAGCGTTGTTGCTCTATGTGTGCTTTGATCCTGGATATCTCTGCTTGTTGAAGCTTGTATTGCTTTTCGTTGTAATCGCGTTCTGCCTCGTACAGTTCTGTAGCTTTTGAATAGCATCCCGGGTAGATCTTTGCGTGTTTACGTTCTATTCTCAGGGTCTTATTTGTTACTCTGTCAAGAAAGTATCTGTCGTGAGATATTACCATGAGAGTTTTTTTGTATGAAGAGAGATAATTCTCCAACCACATCAGAGTATCAATATCAAGATGGTTTGTAGGTTCGTCAAGTAATAGTATGTCCGGCTCTGAGTAAAGCAGACGTGCGAGTGCCAGCCTTGTTCGTTGGCCTCCGGAGAGAATACGTATTTTCTCAGAGTGAAGTTCGCGGTCAAATCCTGTTCTGAGTAACAGTCCCTCGCATCTTGTCTTGTATTCGAGGCCGCCCATATTTGCATAGTCTTCGGTTGCTTTAATGAGTTCTGATGCAGTTCTCTGTGCAAGTTCTACATTATCTGTCAAACTCTCTGCCTGCCGAGTGAGTGCTTCTATTCGTTCTTCAAGCTCAAATATCTTTGGATGTGCTTTGTACATGAACGAGAGAATGCTCTGTTCTTCATCCTCTCCGTCGAGATTGGCATTTTGGGTAAGTATACCGACGCTTTTATCCTTGGAGATGAATACACTTCCCGCTGTAGGCTCATATTCACCCATGATCAACTTAAAAAGGGAGGACTTACCCGCTCCGTTTACACCAACGATACCGAGTCTGTCTCCCTCATTGAGAGAGAAAGAAACACCGCTCAGTATCTCGTCTATGCCGAAGCTTAGTGAAAGTCCGTTGCAGGAAAATACTATCATACGGTGCTCCGTTCTCTTTTATTAAAATATATGTAGCAGAAATTATTTTTTGAGGCTTTCGCGTATGTCGCGGAGAATGTCCTCGACTGTTTCCTTGTTTGCTTCTGCTTCTTGCTCAGCCTTCTTTTTCTCTTCTTCAGCCTTCTTCTGAGCTTCTTGCTCAGCAATCTCCTTTGCATGGAGTTTCTTGTTTACGCCCATCATAGCACGCAGAACGCAAAAGATGCAGAATGCAACAAGAAGAAAGTCAATTATCAGCTGAATAAAGTTACCGTACTTGATTGCAACTTCAGTTGTTTCTTTGAGTGTTTCGGGGTCAATGGATGCGGGTGTAATAACATACTTGAGATCGGATACAGATACCTTGCCGGTCAAGATGCTGACAGCAGGCATGATTATGTCATTAACAAGGCTGGTTACTATCTTACCGAATGCTCCGCCGATGACTACACCGACTGCCATGTCAATGACGTTTCCTTTAGCAATAAACGCCTTAAAATCGGAAAAAAACTTCTTCATTTTAATATACCTCCAAATTAAAAATTATGTCGAAATCTATCCTTAAAATATTGTATCAAAGAGGTCAAATAATGTCAAGCGTTTGTAAGTAAAAATAAGATTAAAAGTGTGAGAAGCGACAAAACAAAATACAACAATATTCTGATGACTTGTTGAAAAATGACTTTTTATATGATATACTGTGAATGGAACAGAGTAGGAGGAAAATTATGAAACAGTTTTTTTCTGTATTGCTTTTTGCGGCTCTTATGTGGATCATGCTGACATCTTGCTCCTCTGATACGGCAGAGAGTACGAATGCTTCGGTTGTAACTGATACACCGACAGATACAGCAGAGACTAATGACAGCACAGATGGAGAAACCGTGATATCAGAGCAAAAATGGAAGCTCACAGAGGGTGCAAGCTACGAGGACGGTTTGCTTTTTCTGTCGGAAGGTTCGGTCGTACAGTGCTCGGACGATCTGCCTAATGCTTTCATTGTGGAGTGCGATCTCACTCCTTCAGAGAGTATACGAAACGGCATCAGGATAAACAACAGGGAAAAGTATAATTATTATGTGATAAGCTTGAATACTAAGAAAAATGGAATTGCTTTTACGCAGTTTTCCACGAACGGAAATACAAAAACCCTTTCTGTATATGAGCATCCGTTGACAGAAGGGGAGTATTATCACCTCAGAGCCGTGGTGTTCAATGCTTCTATAAGAATTTATTTGTCTGACAGCAAACAAACAATCGGAGAGCATCCCGTAATAGACCTTCCGTTTAATAAATACAGACCGAATGAGGTTGCTTTTGACTGTGTGAAAGGAGATTATAAAGTGAAAAATATCGAACTCAAGGATAACGACGTCAAGCTGACAGGTAATTCGTATACAAACCCGATCGCGACAGGTGCTGACCCGTACATTTTGCAGCATGAAGGGAAATATTATCTTTATTCCACAAATGCACCTACGCAGGGGTATAAGGTTTCTGTCTCTACCGACCTCAAAATTTGGGAGGATAAGGGCTTTTGCCTGACGGCTTCCGATGTTTATGGCACTTCTACATCGACCAAAGGATTTTGGGCTCCTGAGGTGTATTATTACAAAGAGCAGTTTTATTTGATATATACGGTAGATGAGCACCTCGGAATTGCCATATCCGACTCGCCTCTCGGTCCATTCAAGAGTCCGAAGCAGAGTTATATTAATAACGACAAGCGAGAGATAGACGGTCATCTTTTCTTTGATGATGACGGGAAAGTGTATATTTATTTTGTCAGATGTGCATCCGACGTAGGTCCGGGAAAGGGCAATGAGATATTCGGTGCCGAGTTTGATATGGAGACTTTTACTTACAAAAATGAAAGGTGCCTTATATATCCTCAGAAGAACACTTGGGAATGGGTAGGAGACGGAGGATATGTTGCGGAAGGCCCCGCCATGCTCAAGCATGAGGGAAGATATTATCTTACGTATTCAGCTAACGGCTACACCAGTCAGAATTACGCAATTGGGCTAGCGATATCTTCTACTCCTCTCGGCAACTATGCAAAATACGAGAACAATCCTATACTCAAAAAAGATCCCTACCTTGATGTATATGGACCCGGACATCACAGCTTTACCTATTCTCCCGACGGCAAGGAGCTGTTTATAGTCTATCACAAGCACAAATCCTCTACTACGGTGCACTCACGCCTCGTATGCATTGACAGATGTAATTTCGTGCTCGATTCGAAGCTTGGATATGATGTTCTCGATGTAATAGGACCAACTAGCACCGCCCAGCCATTACCGAGCGGAGTGGTTAAAAACTGATTTTGAGCGGAAAGGGTGACTATGCTGTTTTTACTACAGCCATCGAAACTATCTCGGATCAATAAGAGCAGAAATCGTTTTTTCACATTTTATAGAATAAATCAAAACAGCAGGTCATCTCACCTGCTGTTTTGATTTATTCTATAATTCCGCCGCCCAGCAGAACATCACCATCGTAGATCACAGCTGACTGTCCTTTAGCGGGAGCACGCTGTGGTTCATCAAATAGCAGGGTGGCAGTCCCATTATCAGATGTTATTACAGTGCAGGGGGCTGCTTTGTGTCTGTATCTGAGCTTTGCGTTAGCACGGAAGTGCTCAGGAGGTGCATCAAACGCAGACCATGCCGTGTTCTTGATGCTGACTTCGGTTTTATACAGCTCAGAGTCACGTACAAGCAGTATCTCGTTTGTCTCGGGAACGATACGTTCGACGTACATCGGCTCGGGAGTAACGATGCCGAGCTTTTTGTGCTGGCCAACTGTATACCTAACGATCCCCTTGTGTGTTCCGAGAATGTTTCCTTCCAAGTCCACAAAGTTACCGGAGGGATAAGTCTTGTTAGTATATCTTTCGATAAAATCAACATACTTTCCGTCGGGTATAAAGCAGATATCCTGGCTTTCTTTTTTTTGAGCAGTAACAAGCCCCATTGCCTGTGCCTTATCTCTGATTTCTGCTTTTGTGTATATACCGAGAGGAAAAGTCACTTTTTGCAGTTGTTCACTTGTGAGAGACCATAAAACGTAGCTTTGATCTTTTGACTGGTCTACGGCTTTTTTCAGAACGCGACGTGAGTATTTTTCGTCATACTCCACTCTTGCGTAATGACCTGTTGCGATACGGTTACAGCCAAGAGTATTTGCATACTCAAACAGTGCACCGAATTTCATATATCTGTTACATTCAATACATGGGTTCGGGGTTTCTCCTGCTTCGTAACTGCGGATAAACCTTGATATTACCTCATTTTCAAAGCGATTCTCACAGCTGTACAGTTGAAAGTCCATCCCCAGTCTGTCCGCTACTGCACGGGCATCTGCAGCATCCATATCGGTACCGCAAGTATTTGCATCAGGTAACCTGCCATGGAGCTTTAACATGACTCCTATACATTCCTCGCCTCTTTCGCGAAGCAATGCAGCAGCAACGGATGAGTCTACCCCGCCGCTCATGGCAACGAGAGTTTTGCTTTTTGTATTCATTTATCAGCCCAGTCTGAGCATTTCATCAATGCATCTTTTTGCCTTTTTGAGCGTGTCTTCATCGAGTGTTATCTCTTCACCGCCTATGCCAAGCAAACAGTTGTATACATCAGGCAGTGTAGTTATCTTCATATTGTGACACATAAGATCCTTTGACAGAGCATAGAACATCTTGCCCTCGCATTCATATTGAAGATGCTCTGCAATGCTTGTTTCGGTGCCTATGATAAATTCTTTCGCATCACTCTTTTTTGCGTACGCCATGATACCTGTCGTGCTTCCGACATAGTCAGCCATAGCTACAACCTCCGGACGGCATTCCGGATGAACAAGCATAAGAGCTTGTGGGTGAGCCTCTTTGGCAGCTGTTGCTTCAGCTTCGGATATTTTTGCGTGAGTGGGACAGCATCCGTTGTAGAGAACAATATTTTTTTCGGGCAGGGACTCTTTTACATAAGTACCGAGGTTTATATCAGGAATGAAAAGAATGTTGCTGTTTTCGATCTTCTTGACGATCTCAAGAGCTGAAGAAGACGTGACACATACATCACACATGGTTTTGAGAGCTGCTGTAGTGTTGACATAAGCGACAACTGTGTATCCTTTATACTTTTCTTTTAGCTGTGCGAGCTTTTCGCAGTCGAGCTGTTCTGCCATTGGGCAACCTGCCGTTGGATTTGCAAGGTATACGTGCTTGTCGGGGGAGAGTATCTTGCATGTTTCCGCCATGAAACGCACACCGCACATGATGACGTTTTTGTTGGGTGCTGCAGCTGCCTGTTCGCTTAGACCAAACGAGTCACCAACGTAGTCGGCTACTTCAAGTATCTCACGTGCCTGATACGCATGAGCGAGTATCAGAGTGTCTGTTTCTTCCTTTAATTTTTTTATTTTGTTTTGGATATTTATTATCATATCATACTCCGTTATTAATTAAGAATTCTACCCAATATGGTATCATACTCTGTTTTTTATGTCAAGAGAAAGGGTCTGTAAATTTATTGCTATATATCCATATTATCTTGACAAAGATGAGTTAATATGTTATTATCTCCGTGTAATAGAAAAGCTGCCACCGGGTAGCGTAATGCATGAGCATTCATGGGTTCATCGTTAGGTCTTAGAAGATGAACTGCGTGGGTGCTGTTTTTTTGGAGGAACAATGAAAAAGCTTTTTGGATCTCTCAGCCGCTTTGAGCTGGGTTTGTGGATCTTGTGTATGTCGGCTATACTTATAAGTGCTTTGTGCTTTTGGAAAGGGGATGTGCTGTCTACCGTAGCCTCTCTTGTGGGGGTAACAGCACTGATTTTTTTAGCTAAAGGCAACTGGGTAGGGCAGGTTCTTACGGTAGCTTTTGCTGTTTTGTATGCTGTAATATCGTACCGGACCAGATACTACGGAGAGATGATAACATATCTCGGTATGACAGCACCTACAGCTGCCCTGGCTGCTATAGAGTGGATACGTCACCCTTATAAAAAAGGTGAGAATGAGGTTGCGGTCTCTGGACTGAACACAAGAAAGATTATATTGATGATACTGCTTGGTATTATTAGTACGATAGCGTTTTATTTTATACTGAAAAAGCTTGGTAACGCGAGTCTTCCGCTGAGCACCCTTTCTGTTACGACGAGTTTTTGTGCCTCGTATCTTATGTATATGCGTTCCCCTTATTACGCTATTGCTTATGCCGCAAACGATATAGTACTCATTGGGTTGTGGGTGAATGCGTGCATGTCGGACATAGGTTATCTGCCGGTGGCTGTTTGTTTTGTTTGCTTTTTTGCAAATGACATATACGGTTTTACAAACTGGAAACGAATGAAAAAACTACAGGCTGATACAGACTGAAAAAACACATCTCCCCGATAGACAGCTTTTGCTGTGTCGGGGAGATGTGCTATATACATTAAAAATACATTAAAAGCATCGACGGTCTATGCAGTGTTAATTAGCTGCATTTTTCATTTTCTTGATGCTATCTTCCTTGATGACTTCTTTGAGTTCTTTTGTCCATTCAGACCACTGTACATTTTTTTGCCCGTAGACGAGATTTTCTGTGTATTCCAAGGGTAACCATGTTGAGATATCAGCTTCGTTATGTGAAATGAGTGTTTCCATGTTGTCAAGAGCCTTGAACAGCTTTGATTCCGGAGTTTGGAGTTCCTTCATTTCTTGAAAACACTGTGAGAAATCATCGGCTATAACTTGCGGCAACATTGATAGAAGAGTAGAGATCGCATCTTCTTCCTCTTTTTCGTTTTCGTCTGTTTTGACAAATGATGGAACATCACCGGTGATAGCTTCTCCGAGATCGTGTATGATAGACATTTTTACAACCTTGTCTATGTCTAGGTCAGGGTACTCGTCGGCACATAACAAAGCCATCACAGACAGTCTCCATGAATGCTCAGCTACCGATTCTCGTCTTCCGCTTGAAGTCCAAGAATGCCTTGTATTGCATTTTAGCTTTTCTATTGTGTTGAGAAAGGTTATAAACTGTCTGTGATCCATAACGGTTGCTCCTTTTTATTAGATAACAAGGCACTCACGTTTTTTCGGAGTGCCTTGCGTTAAGCTTGCTATTATGCTGTGACGATATTATCCGCTTTCTGAAGTCCGAGCTTCTTGACTGCGTCTTCACGCATTTTATACTTGAGAATTTTTCCGGCGACATTCATGGGGAACTCTGTCACAAAATCAATGTATTTCGGAACCTTGTGGCGTGCCATGTGATCCATGATGTACTGCTTCATCTCTTCTACAGTCATCTGCTCGCCCTCTTTTAATATGATGCATGCCATGATCTCTTCGCCGTACTGTTCATCGGGAACACCTATTACTTGAACATCTTTGACCTTTTCGTGAGTATAGATAAACTCCTCAATCTCTTTAGGATAGATATTCTCGCCTCCGCGTATGATCATATCCTTGAGTCGTCCTGTGATTCTGTAGTTTCCCTCTTTTGTGCGGCAGGCAAGGTCTCCTGTATGGAGCCAACCGTCACGGTCGATAGCAGCAGCTGTAGCTTTTGGCATTTTATAGTAGCCCTTCATGATGTTGTATCCGCGAGCAACGAACTCCCCTGTTACTTCATCAGGGCATTCCTCGCCTGTCTCAGGATCGACGATCTTGCATTCGATCTCTGGCAGAGCTCCTCCTACGGTTCCGACACGAACTTCCAACGAGTCTGTAGTTGAGCTCATTGTACATCCGGGAGATGCCTCGGTCTGTCCGTATACGATGGTGATCTCCTTCATGTTCATTTTGTCTACGACTTCTTGCATGACAGATATCGGGCATGGGCTTCCTGCCATTATTCCGGTTCTCATGTATGAAAAGTCGGTCTTTTCAAAGTCCGGATGCTCAAGAAGTGCTATGAACATTGTAGGTACACCGTGGAAGGCTGTTATATGCTCTGAGTTTATGCAAGCAAGAGAGGGTTTTGGAGAAAAGTAGGGAAGCGGAAGCAGGGTTGCTCCGTGTGTCATTGACGCTGTCATAGCCAGCACCATTCCGAAGCAATGGAACATAGGTACCTGTATCATCATTCGGTCAGCGGTGGAGAGATCCATTCTGTCCCCTATGCATTTACCGTTGTTAACGACATTGTAGTGCGTAAGCATGACACCTTTGGGAAAGCCTGTTGTTCCTGAGGTGTACTGCATATTGCATACATCGTCCTTGTCTACTTTCGCAGCAAGTTTGTAGACCTCTTCTACCGGTACCTGATCTGCCATTCTGATGGCATCTTTCCACGTGAGACAACCGTTCATCTTAAAACCAACCGTAATAATGTTACGGAGAAATGGCAGACGCTTGCAATGAAGCGGCTTTCCTGCGGTGGAAGTCTCAAGTTCAGGGCAGAGCTCCTGCATGATAGCTGCATAGTTTGAGTCTCTGTAGCTGTCTATCATAACGAGAGTATGCGTGTCAGACTGCTTGAACAGATATTCAGCCTCATGTATCTTGTATGCAGTGTTGACTGTGACGAGCACGGCACCGATCTTTGTTGCCGCCCAGAATGCAATGTACCACTGCGGTATGTTAGTTGCCCAGACTGCTACATGTTTCCCGGGACCTACACCCATAGCGATAAGAGATCTGGCAAACTCATCAACATCATCTCTAAACTCACTGTAGGTACGTGTGTAATCAAGCGTTGTATATTTGAACGCGTACTGATCAGGGAATTCTTCTACCATGCGGTCGAGCACCTGAGGAAAAGTGCAGTCGATGAGAGCTTCCTTTTTCCAGACGTATTTGCCTGTATGTGTGTTGTTCCAATAGAGAGCCGATTCTGCTTTCGAAGTATCACCGAACTGTCGCATGTAGTTTATAAAATGAGCAAAAATGATCTCCATGCTGTCGAGCTCCGGACACCATTCGGGATTCCATTCGAGAGAAATGAATCCGTCATAGTTTATGGAACGGAGAGCAAGCATTGCATCCGATATAGGCAGCTGACCTTCACCTATAAGGCAGTATGATATATTGCCGTTTTCAGAGATCGCATCTTTTACATGTACGTGGCGTATATAAGCTCCCAGATTCTTTACTGTTTGCTCTGCGTCTTCGTTGTTGTCAAAATACGGTGAATGCATGTCCCAGAGGGCGGCAACACTGTCAGAGGCAAAGGAGTTTAGCATTTCGTGCAAAAGTGCAGTATCCGAGAAAATTCCTGTAGTCTCAAGCAGTATGGTAACTCCTATTTTTTCTGCGTGATCAAGAACTGATGAAATAACACGGCTGATATTTTCTGCCTTGGCATTATTGTCTGTTTTTACTCTGATGTATGGAGCCTTAAGATTGTTAGCAATATCGAGACACTTTGATATTTCCTCGATTGCATATTCATATCCATCATCATCTCCGGGTTTGCATATAGCATCAATACACGGAATAGAGAGCTTCATCTCGTACAGACGTCTTACAGTAGCGGCAGACGTGTAGTCACGGAACGCTCCGTCTTTGTCTGAAAACATGCTTCCATGAATATTATGGAGTTCAATACCTTCAAACTTCAGGTCCTGGGCTATGTTACAAAATTCATCAAAACTGACATCATGCCAGCCTTTGGTAGAAAATGAAAATTTCATCGTTTATGCCTCCTCGTAAACTATCTTGTTTACTGCATTGAGATATGCTCTGATACTTGCTGCTATGATATCGGTAGAAATACCCTTGCCTGAGTAAAGCTTTCCGTTGTCTGAGAGCTTTACAAGTGCACTTCCCATAGCCTCCTTGCCTTCTGTGATAGATTGAATTTGAAAATCATCAAGCTCAAAGTGTCTGCCTATCATCTGCTCGAGTGTTTTGAAGGCGGCATCTATAGGACCGTCTCCCATCTGTATGCCGAGCAGCTGCTCTCCGCTCTTGTCAAGTGTGATCTGAGCCGAAGACGGCATCAGGTTGCCTGAGTTTATTACATAGCTAACCAAATTGTATGTGGGGGGAACCTGCAATGCAACGCTGGCAATTATAGCGTCCAGCTCCAAAGCACCAACTTTCTTTTTGGCTGCAACACGTTTGAACTCCTCATATACCTTGTGAGTGTCATCTTCAGTAAGATCATATCCGAGCATGTTTACAGCTCCGCTGACAGCTTGTTCCGTGTCGTTTGCATCCAGAGTGATCGTATTCTGACCTGATAGCTCTACTGCGGCAGGTTTGCTCTTTATATGGTTGTCTCCGCTGACGATCCATTCTACCTGTGATATTGTTCTCTTGGAGCAGGTGTAGCTCATGTTAGATTCAAAGCCACAGTTATTTCCGCAATTTTTGAATATATCTGATATAGTATCGAGTGATGTTACGTTGGACTTGACTGCGGTCTTTATGAGGTTTGCTTTACCCTTGACTGCCATGATAGAGCATGCAGCAGCCATGCCGTTTGTGTTTGTGCACATTACACCGATGTTGATACCGGCAGGAATATGTGCCGATTCAACTGTAGATCCAACAAAGCCAGCAAATTCATCAGGGAGCATTACACCTTCGTTATCGCAGAGTGTAACTGTGCTTGCACCGCAGTCAACTGCCGCTTTGATTGCGTCAGAGAGTGTCGCGGGGTCAGCTCTTGTTGCATCCTGAGCACAGAATTCAACATCAGCACATTTCTCTATGGCATAAGAGACAAGTTCACTTATCAGTTTGACCATAGCCGGTCCTTTTTTATGAAATCCGTATTCCATTCCGACGTCGGATAGAGGCATAGAAACACACAGCCTTGGATGCTCAGCGGAAGATAGTGCTGCACATGCATTGTCGATATCTTCTTTTGTGGAGCCGGCTATTACGGAGATGATGCCGCTTTTTACAAATGCAGAAACTGTTTTGACAAGAAGTGTATCCTTTCTTACATTCTCTATTTTTGGCATTTCTATAATGTCGATCTTCAGCTTTTCGAGCTGCCTTGCTATCTCGATGCTCTCTTTGAAGCTGAATGTGCCTTCCTCTCTGATAAGAGTAGCGTCAGAAATCATTACTTTTTTCATAATATGATCCTTTCTCTAGTAAAACAAAAATCCCCGGACTTTTTGCAAAGTCCAGGGACGAATAAACAAATTATCCGTGGTACCACCCTGATTACCGAAATATCGGTCACTCTGAGCTCAATCAAGCTCTCTGCCATGATAACGGGGCAAGCCGGAATCTCTTACTGCAATTTTCACAGATCCTGCTCAGGAATGAGACTTTTTTACTTTATCGTATCGGCTTGCACCGGACGCCGACTCTCTGAAACGCATACGGTAAAAATTAATTCCTTCATCGCATTTGTAATAAAAAAGATGTGAGTATTATAACTCAAAAAGAACGCCTTGTCAATACTTTTTGCGAAAAAAGTTAGACAGAGCGTTCTTTTTTGACATGTTTAGACTATGATATGAGTATTACTTAATGGGATATGTCCAGCCGTATTTGTCCTCGCACTTGCCCCACTGGATACCTGTGAGAGTGTCATATAGAAACTGAGTGGTATTGCCTATCTCACCGTTGTTTACTGCGTATTTCTTTCCTTTGTAGCACAGCTCTCCTATGGGAGATACAACAGCCGCTGTTCCGCATCCCCACGCTTCTTCGAGAGTTCCGTTTTCCATTGCTTGCTCGAGTTCTTCAATAGAAACGAGACGCTCGGATACCTTGTAGCCGTTGTCTTTGAGAACTTCGATGCAGGATTTTCGAGTTATACCCGGGAGAATAGAACCTGAGAGCATGGGAGTTACTACCTCACCTGCTATCTTGAACATAACGTTCATGGCTCCTACCTCTTCTATATACTTACGGTGAACACCGTCGAGCCACAGAACCTGAGAGTATCCCTTTTCTTCAGCTCTTTGACCTGCTCTGTTACTTGCTGCGTAGTTACCTCCGCACTTTGCCTCTCCGGTTCCTCCTCTGACAGCTCTGACATCTTCAGACTCGATCATGATCTTAACAGGGTTGAGTCCCTCTTTGTAGTAGCTTCCGACGGGGGATGCGATGATAATGTATGTAGCATTGTGTACCGCGTGAACTCCGAGGCTTTCGTCATTACCGAACATAAACGGACGCAAATACAAAGATGTTCCGGGTGCAGAGGGAGTCCAGTCCTGTTCAATGGAAACAAATTTTTCCAGGACCTCAAGAGCTATGTCCTCAGGGATCTGAGGCAGACACATACGCTCTGCCGAACGGTTCATGCGTCTGATATTTTCTATGGGTCTGAACATTTGCACGCTTCCGTCAGCTTTGCGGTAAGCTTTGAGTCCCTCGAATATTTCCGAACCATAGTGAAGAACGGTGGATGCAGGGTGTATCTCGAGTCTGCCGAAGGGGACTATTCTTGCATTGTGCCACTGCTTGTCAGGGGTATAGTCCATTATGAACATATGATCGGTAAAGATCTTACCGAAACCAAGAGAGGAGCTGTCGGGCTTTTCAGCGGGGCAGGCAACCTTTGTTATCGAAATATCCATTTTATTGCTCCTTTTATACCAATGTAAAAATCAGTTTTCCGAGCCGAGCTTGATAGCTTTGAGATTGACATCAAGCATGTCGGCACGTTTTGCGGAAATGACCTTTCCCAATGCTGCCTTGATCATTTCTTCATCATATTCGCCCAACTCCTTGAGAATTTTGCCTATGATGATCATGTTTGCAAGAGTAGGCATGCCGTTGTCAGATGCGAGCTTGGTAGCAGGGATGTAATGTACCGTAACATCATCACGCTCTACCTTTCTCTCGATAAGCGTCGAGTCAGCAAATATCATGCCGC
Source organism: Eubacteriales bacterium (assembly GCA_045580775.1). Classification (GTDB taxonomy): domain Bacteria; phylum Bacillota; class Clostridia; order Oscillospirales; family CAG-272; genus JAZMZS01. Next base: position 933 of record JAZNOK010000189.1, on the reverse strand, counting down.
CTGCCTTTACCTCACCTTCGTATTTATCCAGGGAAGGCAAATTCATAGCGATGAGCACATCGGGCTTTGATACTATGGGAGATCCGACAGCATCGTCTGATATGATAACGCTGCAGCTTGCAGTTCCGCCTCTCATCTCAGGACCGTATGAGGGAAGCCAGCTGACCTGTTTTTGCTCGATAAGTCCTTTGTATGCGGCAAACTTACCTGCAAAAAGTATACCCTGTCCGCCGAAACCTGCGAACAAATACTGTGTAGTCTTCATTATTTCTCCTCCTGTTCCGCACTACGGTCTTTATATACTCCGAGAGGATAGTAGGGGATCATCTTCTCGTCGATCCATTCGAGGGCAGCCTTTGGAGTCATACCCCAGTTTGTCGGACAGCTTGAAATGACTTCTATGAGAGAGAAGCCCTTGCCGTCTATCTGATTTTGGAAAGCCTTTTTTATAGCCTTCTTTGCTGCTTTAATATTCTTGATGTTGTTTACTGCAACACGCTCTATGTACTCAGCTCCATCGACCTGAGAGAGCATCTCGCTTACTTTGATAGGAAATCCGCAAGCGGTTACATCTCTTCCGTAGGGAGATGTCTGTGTTACCTGACCGGGAAGAGAAGTAGGAGCCATCTGACCGCCTGTCATTCCGTAGATAGCGTTGTTTATGAAGATGATCGTAATATTCTCATTTCTGGCGGCAGCATGTACTGTCTCTGCCATACCGATGGAAGCAAGGTCACCGTCACCCTGATATGTAAATACCACGTTCTCGGGCAATGCACGCTTTACTCCGGTTGCAACAGCAGGAGCACGACCGTGTGCCGCCTCTATCATGTCACATGAGAAGTAATCGTATGCCATAACAGAACAACCGACAGGTGCGACACCGACCGTGATTCCTTCTATTCCGAGCTCATCTATTGTCTCAGCTACCAG
>JAZNOK010000188.1:0-27024 GCA_045580775.1 Eubacteriales bacterium | reverse complement strand
CCCATAAAGATCCTGATCACGCAGGCGGGAGGAAGAGCTGTACGGATAGTCAGCATGCTTGTCAGCTTTTATGCACTGTCAAACACCTCTGCAAATGCAGTATCCTTCATTTCATCAATCGGCAAGGGGGCACCGGGACTGATCATACAGCTGTGCACAATTACTCTGCTTACATATTTTGCAGACAAAAGAGGCCAAAGATGACAGATACCCTCAGCAGAGCCAAGACTCTGCTCGAACAGAACGATTACACCTGCGTGCTGATACTTGAAGATTCGGTACACACAGACACAAGACGCGGCGTTACTCCGCTGCTTGCGTGTCTTGACAGCAACGACAGCTACATCGGAGCTTCTGCCGCTGACAAGGTCGTAGGAGCGGGAGCGGCATATTTATATGTTCTGCTCGGTGTAAAGGAGCTGTATGCAGCGGTAATAAGCGAAAAGGCAAAAGAGATAATCTCGAGCAACGGCATTGAGCTGGAAACGGGCGAGGTTACGGCACATATTCGTAACAGGGCAGGCACAGGCATGTGCCCGATAGAAGCGGCTGTATCGGATGCAGTTGATGCTTTCGATGCACTATGTCGTATCAGATATAAGCTAAAAGAACTGTCGGAGGAAAAATGATCTACAGTAACTTCCATGGCAAAAAGCTCTCGGCATTGGGTCTTGGGTGTATGCGGTTGCCTACACTCGGCGGAAACGATGCAGAGATAGATATAAAAAAGTCCGAACAGATGTTCGAATACGCCATCTCACACGGAGTAAACTACTTTGATACCGCATGGGGATACCACGGAGGCAATAGTGAGCAAACTGTCGGAGATATACTGTCGCAGTATTCGCGTGACAGCTATTTTCTCGCGTCTAAGTTCCCTGGATACGATCTTGAGAACATGGACAAAATAGACGAGATATTCACCGCTCAGCTCAAGCGGTGCAGAGTGGATCATTTTGACTTTTATCTGTTTCACTGTGTCTCGGACTCTAATATTGACGCTTATCTGGACAAAAAATACGGCATCGCTGACTACATATTCAATAAACAACAGCAGGGCGTGATCCGCCATGTAGGTTTTTCCGTTCATGCAAGCACGGAAACGACCAAACGCTTTCTTGACGCTTATGCAGAGCACATAGATTTCTGTCAGATACAGCTAAACTACCTCGATCTGACATACCAAAATGCCCGGGCGAAGCTTGACCTGGCAAAAAAGCTCGGTATTCCCGTATGGGTAATGGAGCCTCTCAGAGGAGGCAAGCTTGCTTCTCTGTCGGATGAATACATGAGCATGCTCTCTCAGCATAGAGATATCAGTGCAGTAGAATGGGCATTCAGATTTTTGCAGAGTATCCCGCAGATCTCCCTCACACTCTCCGGAATGTCAGATATGACACAGCTCAAAGATAACATACGCATCTTTTCAGAGCACTCTCCGCTAAACGAACAAGAGCTTGGGACCCTGTCTCAAATAGCGGACAGAATGAAGGACAGTTTTCTTCCATGCACCGACTGCAAATACTGCAAAAGTCACTGCCCGCTTGAGCTGAATATCCCTTACCTATTGAAACTGTATAACGAGTACACCTTTACAGGAGGTACGTTCACCGTGCCTCCGGTGCTGAAAACAGCAAAGAAGGACCGACTCCCCTCAGCCTGCCTCGGATGCCGCTCGTGCGAGTCTGTTTGCCCGCAGGGTATCAAGATCTCGGAGGTACTCAAAAAATTCTCAGAGAAAATGGGTTTTTGATCTTCTGAAAAACGCTCTCATGACAAAAAGCTGCACCCATCAGAGAAAAACAGCAAGGCAAAAAAACAAAATCTGACGCAAACAAAAAACCGATACGACCACTCCCGGCAAAAGCTCTGAGTGATGTATCGGTTTTTTTCACTGCATTTGTTCTCTCAAAAAAGCCAACAGCTTTTTTTCCTCTCTTGAGACCTTGACCTGAGACAGCGACAGCAACTCTGCCGTCTTCTGCTGTGACATATCGTGAAAATACCTGCATACTACTATCCTACGCCACAACGCAGGGAGCTTGGCAATAGCGTCTGAAAGGGCTATTCTGTCAAACACCCTCTCGCTCTCTGTCTGATCGCTGATGGTATTCTCAACGCACGCCCCCTCATCATCAAAGATAGGGTCTGATAGCATCGCAACAGGACTTGCCGCCTCAAGTGCACATGCCGCCTCCTCAGCGGACACCCCTGCCTGTGCAGCGATTTCACTTATCGCAGGCTCGCTTCCATGCTCGGAAATATACCTTTCTCTCGCACGCAAAAGCACCGCACCCAGACGTTTTTGCTCTCTGCCGACTTTGACAAGTCCGTCATCCCGCAAAAACCTTCTTATCTCTCCCATAATAAGAGGCACAGCATAGGTGGAAAAAGCACATCCTCTGCTCTCATCAAAAGAACGTATAGCTCTCAGCATTCCGATACTGCCTATCTGCACCAGATCATCGTATTCCGCTCCTCTGCCTACAAATCTCAGTGCAACCGAACGAACAAGACCGCCGTTTCGCTCGCACAGTTCCCTTGTCGCCTCCTCGTCCCCCTGACGGGCTCTGGACAAAAGAAGAATATTGGCATCATACGTATTAGCTTGGGGTTCCTTACACAGGTTCATACTTACTCATGAGGCTCAGATACGCACGCTCAGCTGTTTTGTCATACTGACCCTCGTTCCCTTTCCCTTCTGAGAGTGGATTCGTACCGCCCCCATAAAGCTCTCCATAACAGAAAATCCCATACCGCTACGCTCTCCCGAGCTATCCGTAGTAAAGAGCGGCGTGCGTGCCATCTCTACGTCCTCTATACCGCATCCGCGGTCTTTTATATCTATCTTCAGAGATCTATCCGTGTATAGTGTCACTGTTATGTAGATCGTGCCGCCTGCATTTTTGTAAGCATGCACGATACAGTTTGTCACAGCCTCGCTGACTGAGCATTTGATATCCGCCAACTCCTCGATAGTGGGATCCAGCTGGGCACAAAATGCCCCTACTACCGCTCTTGCCACTCCCTCGTTTACCGAGATCGCAGGCAGAGTGAGCTTCATCATATTAGCTGCCGTTTGTTTCTTTTTGTTCTTCATGTGTTTTTCCCTTCCCTTGCTCTATATGCAAAAATCAAACATCTTGTCTGCTCCGGCAAGAGACAGTATCTTCATCACCCGCTCGGAGCATCCCGAAAGCTTAAGCTCACAGCCCATATCCTGTGCCCGCTGATATCTGCCGAGCAACAGCCCGAGCCCCGAAGAATCCATAAATTCGATCCCCGATAGGTCGAGTATCAGCACCTCGGGACGGTTGAGATACATTTCGTTATCTATCCGTTCTCTCAAGGTCCTTGCACTGTGATGGTCGATATCTCCCTTGGGAGATATCGTGAGAGTATGTCCGTCAGCGATGACGGTTATCTTCGATGATCCTCGTATCATTGTTTATACCTTTCTTCTTGTTCGTGAAATTGATAATGCCATCATAACGCAAAAGCACCGCACATTTTGTCTAAAACGTGCGGTGCCCGAAGATTATTTGAACTAATACACTCAGCGTCGAAAACGCTTTTTCATTTCGTGATTTCTCTTGAGCCTTTTTATATTCATGCTGATATCGTCAAAGAAAAACAATGCTATGTTGGCAAGTGCTGCCAAGGCTGCCACCTTAAATGACCACGGCAGCCATATAAGAGCATGTATATAAAGAAGCAGATCTGCAAAGGCAAGGTATTTTATCTTCACGGGAATTACAAAAAACAGATAAAGCTCAAAGTCAGGATACATCAAAGCAAAAGCAAAGAACAGCGACATGTTGAGATAAAAGTTCGTCGCATACCCCATAATAAAGCCGCATATCACAGTACCTATAATACCGCAAAGATAAAACAGATTAAATCTGAAAGCTCCCCACTCACCTTCGAGAGTAGAACCTATCAGCCAGTAAAAGTAAAGTGAAAAAATGATAAATACCACACTCGAGTCAGGAGGAAGAAAAGCAAATGTAAGCACTCTCCATATCTCGCCCGACAGTACCGCCTCTCGGTCAAAAGCAAGATGCTCTGACAGGGTAGTTTCGATCCTGGCGGCAAATATGTAGTCGAGCACAAATACAAGTGCCATCGTACCCACAACTACAGCCATGAGGTTTTGCACAGCAAACCTGCCAAACCTTTTCTCCATACGTGATATCAAACTGTTTCTGTTCATTTTCATCACCTCACAGGTATGTTAGCATAGAAAAAACGTGCCGAAAGTCGATATTTCTCACAATACTAAAAATATTTTCTGTCAAGCGACCTCAGCTGTATAGCCTCAGCTATATGTACAGCACCTACCGTATCACTCTCGGCAAGGTCCGCTATAGTCCTCGCTACCCTGAGTATCCTGTCATGGCCTCTTGCGGACAATCCCAGCGTATCAAAAGCACAACGTAACAGCTCTGCTCCCTCTCGGTCAGGCTTGCAGTAGGTCTGCACTTCCCTGGCAGACAGTGAAGCGTTTGAATACTTTTTGCTGATTCCGTCACGGGCAAAGCGTGCCGCCGCAAACTCGCGTGCACGGTTGACGCGTGCCTTTATCTCTCTGGAATGCTCACCGCGTACACCGCATGTCATGTCATCATAGGATACAGGAGGTACCTCGATCTGAATATCTATTCTGTCAAGCAACGGTCCTGATATCTTGCTCATATATTTCTTTATATCAGCGGGAGAGCAGGTACATTCCTTTGTCGGGTGCCCGTAATAACCGCATTTGCACGGATTCATCGCACACACAAGCATAAATGTACATGGGTAGGTTATCCTGCCCATTATTCTTGTAATAGTGACCTGCCCATCCTCCAGCGGCTGTCTCAGTCCCTCTGTAACATGCTTTGGAAATTCAGGCAGCTCATCTAAAAACAGCACACCATGGTGAGAAAGAGATATCTCTCCGGGCTTCGGTACCGATCCTCCCCCGATCAAAGAAGCCACACTCATTGTATGGTGAGGAGATCGAAACGGTCGAGTAAATACCATCGGTCTGTCTCCGAGAAGACCGGAGATCGAATGCAGCTTTGTGCATTCCAACGCCTCATCAAATGTCAGATCCGGCAAAATGGTAGGCAGTCTCTTTGCAAGCATGCTCTTTCCCGATCCCGGAGCTCCGATCATGAGTATGTTATGAGCTCCTGCAGCCGCGATCTCAAGTGCACGCTTGACAGATTGCTGACCGAGCACATCATAAAAGTCATATTCGCCCAGGTTCTTCTCGGCGTAAAACACAGACTCGTCAAAGCGGGTGGGAACTATCAGCTCCTCTCCTCTGAGATGTCTGACAAGCGTAATTATATTGTCAACACCGTACACCGTAATTCCGCGTACTACCGATGCCTCTTTTGCATTTTGCTCGGGAACGAATATCTCACGCATTCCGCCTGCGGCAGCTGCAGCAGCCAGACACAAAACTCCGTTCACGGGATGAAACGCACCCGAAAGCGACAGCTCACCGACTATGCATCTGTCGGACATATCGACGTTTTGCGGTATAACTCCCGTGCACTGGAGTATTCCCGAGAGAATTGCCGCGTCAAAACCCGAGCCTTCCTTCTTTCTGTCGGCAGGGGCAAGATTGACCATAATTCCGCCGGAGGGCATTCTCAGTCCGCTGTTCTCTGCGGCAGTGCAAACACGCTCCCTTGCCTCCTTGACAGCAGCATCGGGAAGTCCGACGATATGGAAATCGTTCATTTTGCTTTGGACACTGCACTCTACATTTACAATAAAACCGTCTATACCGAACAGTGCGGCACTTTTGATATTTGTCAGCATGATATCGCCTCATTAAATGTCGTTTTTTTCATTTTAACACAATTAACGCAGTTTTTCAATAATAAAGGCCGCACTTTCATATTTTTGTGATCTGTTGACAGCGTATACAAAAATGATCGCTGTTGTTATTTTCATTTTCGATTGCGGCCGTTTCGGTTGCATAAAATAAAAAGCAAGAAAGGAGATGTAGAACCCGGCTGTGTTCTTGCATCCCCTTTTCCTATCATTTTGACAAAATCACCTTGTCGCTTGTGAGCTTGCTGCCGCTGGATTGTTCAAACATTAGCAGAAGCTGCTCGATGGTCAGTTTTTTCTTTTCTTCACCCTTAACATCAACAACGATCCTGCCCTCATGCATCATGATAAGGCGGTTGCCGACTCGAATGGCATCTGCCATGTTGTGAGTTATCATAATAGTGATCAAATTATCTTTGGCAACGATCTCCTCGGTAATGTCTAAAACCTTCTTTGCGGTTTTGGGGTCAAGAGCCGCCGTATGCTCATCCAAAAGCAAAAGTTTCGGCTTTTTTAGTGTTGCCATAAGAAGCGTGAGAGCCTGGCGTTGTCCTCCTGACAGAAGGCCTACTTTTGCCGTGAGTCTGTCCTCAAGTCCCAGGTCAAGGATCTTTAGCAGCTCCCTGTATTCTTTTCTCTCCTTTGCGGTTATACCTGACCTGAGAGTCCTTGTTTTCCCTCTGCGAGCGGCAAGGGCTAGGTTTTCCTCTATCTGCATATCAGCAGCAGTACCTGTCATAGGATCCTGAAAAACACGCCCCAGATATTTTGCACGTTTATATTCAGGCAATCTTGTCAGATCAACACCGTCAACAACGATACTGCCGCAGTCTACAGGATAAACACCCGCGATCATATTCAGCATGGTTGATTTTCCTGCTCCGTTGCCGCCGATGACGGTTACAAAATCGCCCTCATCCAGATGCAGATCAATGCCGTTTAGTGCCTTTTTTTCATTGATGGTTCCGGGGTTAAAGGTTTTTTCTACATTTATGATGTCAAGCATTTGCCCTGCCCCCTTTCACTTTTCTCATGTGCTTCTCCGAATACTGTCTCTTCCAATACGGAATAGCAAGGAAAACAGCAACGATCGCCGCGGAGAGCAGCTTCAGGAGATTTGCATCCAAGCCCATTGTGATAACCGCCTGAACAACGATATAGTATATGATCGAACCTAAAGCTACCGATAACAGCCTGAAGGCAAAGTTCTTGAATATCTTTCCAAACAAAGCCTCACCGATAATAACAGCAGCAAGACCGATAACAATAGCACCCTGTCCCATCTTGACATCGGCAAACCCCTGATACTGGCAAAGGAAAGCTCCCGAAAATGCTACCAAGCCGTTTGAGAGCATTATGCCCAGCACTTTATTGAAGCTTGTATTTATTCCCTGTGCACGGCTCATATTCAGGTTTGCTCCGGTCGCACGAATAGCACACCCCATTTCCGTTCCGAAAAACCAGTAAAGGACCGCTATCAAAATTACCGAAACGATTCCTACCGTGATCATCGGGTTGTGCAGAGCAAAGTCCTTTACCCAACGCAGAGAGATAAGAAGGTCGGTTTGATTTACGTTGACAGATTGGTTCGCTTTGCCCATGATCTTGAGATTGATGGAATAGAGCGAAAGCTGTGTTAAAATACCTGCCAGAATAGGCGGAATACCCATAAGAGTATGAAGCAGTCCCGTAATAGCCCCCGCAACAAGCCCCGCTGCAAAAGCCGCAAGCATTGCAAGCCACAAGTTACAGCCGTTTAGGATAAGCACGACCGCAACGGCACCGCCGGTCGCAAACGATCCGTCTACCGTAAGGTCGGCAACATCAAGAATACGGTATGTAATGTATACGCCTATCGCCATAATGCCCCAGATCAGGCCTTGCGAAACGGACCCGGGCAAGGCAAAAAATAATTGACTCAAAATTTCCATTTTATTCACCTTTTCAAAATACAACTAAACAGCCGGAGAGAAGACATTTCTCTCCCCGGCTGAACTTGTTATGTATTAGTTTGCTTCAATAGCAGTATATCCTTCAAGAGGAGTAATGCCCAAAGCCTCGCAGTTTTGTTTGTTGTACTTGGGTGTCTGCTTTTCAGCGTACTCGATAGGCATCGAGGAAACGGACGTACCGTCTTTGAGGATCTTGACAGCCATCTTACCTGTGGTGTAACCGAGGTCATAGTAGCTGATAGAGAGAGTAGCGATACCGCAGCCTGAGCAAATGCCTTCTTCACCTGCAATGACAGGGACTTTCTTTGGCTCGCATACGTTGTCGATAATACCGGTGTTTTCTGCAACGGTGTTATCGGTAGGAACATATATTACATCACAGTTGTCAGCAGCATTGGTACAGATCTGAGCGAGGTCGTTTGAATCAGTAAAGGGATAAAGAGTAGCAGTCAGTCCCTTCTTTTCGAGTTCTGCCTTTACCACGTCCACCTGGTACTGGCTGTTTGCTTCCTTTGAGCAGTAGAGCAGTCCGACAGTCTTTGCGTTAGGGCACCACTCGGTGATCATGCTTGCCTGCTTGTCAAGAGGAGCAAGGTCGGATGTACCGGAAATATTTCCACCCACTGTACCGCTAAAGTCCTTGATCTCCAGAGCAACTCCGTATTCGGTAACGGAAGTTCCGAGTATCGGGATCTCACCTGTCGCAGCAGCTGCCGCCTGAAGTGCGGGAGTTGCGTTTGCCATGATCAGGTCTACCTTGTATGATACAAACTGATTTGCGATGGTAGAGCAAGTGTTTGCATCGTTCTGTGCATTCTGAAAATCAAACTCTACCGCATCAGCACCAAGCCCGTCAATGATCGCCGCTTTGAATCCTTCGGTCGCCGCATCAAGTGCAGGGTGCTCTACGAGCTGAACAATACCGATCTTGTACTTTCCGTCGGTTTTTTCATTCGAGCATCCGGCAACAGAAAACATACAACCTACGCAAAGCGTAAGCATCAGCAGAATAGATAATACTTTTTTCATGATAAAAATCTCCTTTTGTCCGACTCATTTGAGCCTTGCATTTTCGATGAGTTTATTATATAATACTCAATGTCATTAGTCAAACGAATGGTTTGGATGTTTGGTATCGATATTTTCGATGTTGGAGGCAGTACAATGGAATTACGGAACTTAATTACTTTCATTCATGTGGCGGAGCTTGGCAGTTTTACAAAGGCGGCAGAGCAGCTGGGATATTCACAATCTACAGTTTCTTTTCAGATAAAACAGCTTGAGCAGGAACTGGAGTGTCTTTTGTTTGAAAGGATCAATCACACGATCACTCTCACCGAACGCGGTCATGAGCTTGTATCTTATGCCCATCAGGTACGTGTGCTGACCGATGAATTTAAAGAACGCTTGTCAGGGGAAGAAGAACTGTCAGGTCATATTCATATCGTTACACCAGACTCGGTATGCGATGATATGATCAACTCTCATTACATTGACTTTCACAAAAAGTATCCGTCTGTTTTCATTCGCTTTACCACAGGAGACTCGGCACTTATGTTGGACATGCTTGACCACAACGAAGCGGATGTCATTATCACGCTGGACGGGCGTTTATATAACACAGATTACGTAATAGCAAAAGAAGAACCTCTTTCTATGCACTTTGTCGCAAGTACAGCATCAAAGTTTGCGGGTGTACGCGGTCTTTCGGTGAAAGATATTATTAACGAGCCTTTTATTCTAACCGAATACGGTCAAGGATACAGACGGGTTTTAGACAGAGAACTTGCCAAAATGTCGCTGGAAATAACTCCTGTTCTTGAAATCGGACGAACCGATATTATTACCAAAATGATTGCTGAAAGCAACATGGTATCCTTTTTGCCTGATTTTGTATGCAAAGACCTGATAGCTTCGGGGGAGCTTTGTTATCTCGATGTATGCGATATTCATATAGATATATGGAAACAGCTCATCTACCACAAAAACAAGTGGATGTCCAAAAGCATGAAAACTTTTATTGAGTATGTAAAAAGAGAAGAATTTTCTAATTGATCTACCGTTAAATGCATCATAGCTCATGTATCTTGCAATAATGCCGGTTTTGGCTGCACTGTACTGCTGACTATACTACCCGATTCTTAGCGAAGGTAGGGCGGGGCGTAACTTTGCGATTCCCTCAAAACTAAAAAAACAGGCTGTCTCAAACGCTCGAAATCGGCATTTGAGACAGCCTGCTTTTTTACTGTTTCACTGTTTTTTCGTATATTTCTCTAAACTGCTCTACCGTATCCGCAAACATAGATATCGCATCGGTAATTACACTCGGTTCTCTGAGATCTATCTCCGCTACAAGCAGGCTGTCTATGGGGGATTTGGAGCCTCCGCATGACAAAAACTCGATATACTTGTTCACATACGCTTCTCCTTCCGACTCGATGCGGCGAACTATCGCAGATGCGGCACAAATACAGGTAGCGTACTTGTATACATAGAAGTTGTAATAAAAATGCGGTATTCTCATCCACTCACGTGCTATCTGCTCATCGCATACCACAGCATCACCGAAATAGCGTTTTACTATCTCGTAGTACTCCGTGCAGAGCAGATCTGCCGTGAGCGGCTCTCCCTGTTCTGCGAGCGAATGCATTCTCGCTTCAAAGCGTGAGAACATGCTCTGACGGTAGAGTGTTCCCTTGTAGGTCTCCATCAGATGATTGAGTACCGAGAGCTTTTCCTTGTCGCTGTTTGACTCACGCAGACGCATAGAACACAGCAAAAGCTCATTTACCGTGCTCGCGACCTCAGCTACAAAAATGGTGTAGTCTGACTCGTGCGGCTCATTTGCATGTCTGGAGAAATAGCTGTGCATGCTGTGGCCGGCTTCATGTGCAAGAGTGGACACATCGTCAAACTTACCCATGAAAGTTGTCAGAATATATGGCTCTGTATCATAGCATCCCGCACTGTACGCTCCTGTTCGCTTGGCTCTGTTGGGATAAACATCCACCCATCCGCGGTTTTTGATTCCGTCCTCGAGAATAGAGCAGTACTCTTCTCCCAGCGGACGCAGTGCACGCAATGTTATCTCTACAGCCTGCTCATAAGTGTACTCGCTGTCAAACTCACATACAAGAGGCACATACAGATCATACATGTGAAGCTGTCCCAGACCCAGCATTTTCTTCTTTAGCTTATAATACTCAAAAAGAGGAGCGAGATTTTGCTCGACGGTATCCATGAGGTTGTTTGGAATATCCGGAGTTACCTCATCCGAGAAGGTAGACGCAGTGATACTGTCAGGGAAATTACGCAGAGCGGCAACGGTGATCTTTTCCTTTACAAAACCGTTGATGATCGTAGCAAAGGTGTTTTTGTACTGATCATAGATCTTATACATTTCGCGGAAAGCCGAGCGTCTGACATTCCTTTTCGGACTCATGAGAAAAGCAATGTAATTTGCATCAGTGAGCTCAACCGCTACGCCGTCCTCGCCCTTTACCTTTCCGTAACGCATATCCGAATTTTTGAATATTGAGTAGATATCATCATACATTCCCATGGCACGGCGAAGCTGAGCATACACACGCTCACCCTCATCCGAGAGGGTATGCTCTTTATATCTGAACTCCACATCTATTGCACGGCGGTAATACTCAAGTTTTGGGTAGCTTTTATACCATGAGTCCAAAGTATCAGCATCCAGTCTCAACAGATAAGGAGTAACAAAAAACGACACCTGTCCGAGCTTGTTGTAGGCGTCTATCACCTTTGATGTCATTGCCTGGTATTTGTTCTTTGAGGTGTCAACATCAAACGAACGTACGGCGTACTCGTGAAGTTTCTCCAGCAGTCTCTGTGCCGCAAAAAGATCGGCAAATGTGTCATACAGACACTCCGGAGATTTTGTCATATCCTGCTCATGCCGAGCAAAGTCGCATATTAGCTGCTCTGCCCGCTTCATATCCGAGTCAAAGTCCGCCTCGGTCCTGTATATTACACTAAGATCCCATTTATACCGTTTTGGTATATCTTCTCTGATATCAGTCATAAAAACTACCTCGCTTGGTTATTTGTTGTATTATTGTCATATTGTATTTTACCACGTACACGGTGGGACAGTCAACAGTTTTCTGTCGTATGCAGAGGTATAATCGGATCTGCAAAAAATATTGTGTGCATACTTGTGATTTTTATAATAATGTGATAAAATATGCTTGATACTATCCCAAACAGGAGGATACAAGCATGAAAAAAAGCATAATCACAGTCAGCCGTGAGTTTGGCTCAGGAGGAAGAACTATTGCCAAAGCTGTAGCCGAGGCACTGGGGGTAGCTTACTATGACAAAGAGCTTGTAAAACAGGTCGCACAGGAGACGGGATTTCATGAGTCATTTGTGGAGCTCGAGGGAGAGTACGCAAACTCCACAAACAGATTTGCCTTTGCCCTGTCCTCACAGCAGGCCCACACAGCGACAGGCGGAATGTCGGTAAACGACTATCTTTGGGTAATGCAGAGAAAGGTGATACTCGACATTGCCGAAAAAGGGCCGTGCGTCATCGTAGGCAGATGTGCAGACTACATTCTGCGTGATCGCGATGATGTTCTCAATGTCTTTATCCATGCTGACATAACCAGCCGTGCCGAGAGAATAGTACGGTTGTACGGAGAGAGCGAAAGATCGCCCGAGCGTCGTCTGGAGGAAAAAGATAAAAAAAGGAAAGTCTACTACAAGCACTATACAGGAAACGACTGGGGCAAATGCCAAAATTACCACATCTCGCTTGATTCAGCCAAGCTCGGTATAGAAAAGTGCACCGAGCTTATCGTCGGACTGATGAAGTGATCTTTTTGCGAGGAATATATGATAACCTACGAAACTATCAGAAGTGACCGCAGTATCAGAGCATACATCGAAGAGGCAGACCGCTCTCTGCTTTCTTTGGGATATACCGAGCACAGTTTTGCTCATGTATGCAGGGTAGCTGAGGAGGCATCAAGGATACTCAGAGAGCTCGGATATGACGATCATATCTGTGAGCTTGCCAAAATTGCAGGATATCTGCATGACATAGGCAATCTGGTAAATCGAATAGAGCACTCCCAGAGCGGTGCCATAATGGCATTCAGACTGCTCGACCGTCTCGGCATGGATGCATCTGACATTGCGATCATAGTCAGTGCGATCGGAAATCATGACGAAGGCACGGGAGTACCGGTAAATGAGCTTGCTGCAGCACTCATTCTCGCTGACAAATCCGATGTACGACGCTCACGCGTGCGTAACTACGACCGCTCGAGCTTTGACATTCATGACAGCGTGAACTACTCGGCAAAAAAAGCCGAACTTGAGATATCCGAGGACAAATCTGCCATCACCCTGATACTCGATATCGACACTGAATACGGCTCAGTAATGGACTATTTCGAGATCTTTTTAGCTCGGATGCTCCTGTGTAAAAAGGCAGCCGACAAGCTCGGTATGCACTTCAAGCTGGAAATTAACGGTCAGACCCTGCTTTGATGTGACCTGTAGCTGTCCGCTTTTCTCATCTCATAGAAAGCTGCAAAGTTTCAGCTTTGGCTGTCATGATAGAAAGACGGCAGACCCATCCGAAAATTCCGGTCAGAGCTCAGCGAAAGGATCATGACTGTTTTTGGCTCTTTGCAAATAGCCGATATGCACTACGCTCCTGACAACAACAAAAAACGGCACTAGAGAGACGATGATCTCTCCAGTGCCGTTTTAGTTTTTAACAGTCTCTAGAATACTCGGCATTACATTTGCTTTGCTCTAGACTCGACAAAAGCCATAGCACCGCCAAATCCTACAAAACTCAGGGCAAAGAAAAACCACCATGGCATTTGTGCTATCATCTCCGACAGCTCACCCGGACCATCAAGTATCACCGTCACCAGACACAAGATCAAAAATGACGCCGCTGTCATCAAGGCGGCAAACAGCCCTCCCGTGAAAAGAAATACAAAAAGGACAAATTGCCATGTCGGGCGGACGATACCGCAGTGCTCTTTTTCTTTTTTTGTCAGTGAGCGGCATTCGGCTCTTTTGGCTGCTATCCTGATATACTCAGCCAACAGATCCGGATCTGTTTGTTCTGTGCAGACCTCCTTGCAAAGTCTGCGGCCATTAGAGTTAAAGCAGCAAGAATAAATATCCTCTGCCGTTTCGTTCTTTTTCAAAAGTGCCGTACCGCACAGAAACTGAAGCTGCAGTCGGTCAAAGTATGTGTGTTCTATGCAGTGTACGATCGCCTCGACATTTTTTTCTGCACACAGAAAATAGCTCTGTCCGTAGCTTTCCGCGATCTTTACGCCGTTTACAGCACATTTTTTTCTGAAATTGGGATAGCTGCCTTCATACCCTAAGCTGTGAAACCTATCCTCTATCTCAGCTCGTATGCCGCACAGCTTTTCTCCACAGCTGCAAAGCACCTTGTCACTGTACCCTTCTTGAGTCTGCGAAACAAGCGAAAAAAGCTCCCGCCACATAGCTTCACATTTTGACTCGTTCAATTTACTGCACAGGCGGGAAATCAGCATATAGCAATTTTTTTCCTCTATTCTGCGTGCAGTGATCTTGTTTATCAGAGAGATTATTTGAGGCAGGTCATATTTTTCTGCATAAGAGTGCAAAATCTCAAAGCTCGGCAATTTCTCATCTTTTGATACATTCCATCGGGACAACGCTCCAAGCTCTCTCAAAAGAGGCATTGCATCCTTTTCCCTTTGATTAAAGTACCCATCCCCGAGGTAGCCTTTGTCAAGAATATCAGACGCGGTAAACGCCAACGTGTCCCACGGACTCTGTGAGTACTCACGTCGATCCGCACAAAATAACTCTATCTCGACTGTTGCATGCGAAAAGAATATACATACAGGCTCTGATGTCTCGTTTTCAGTATCTTCTGCCGTGAATATGAGCTTGTAACCGTTGTCCGCCTTTAGTATCTGAGCATCCGAAAAGCTGAACGTACTGAATCTTCCAACCGTGCTTTCGGATGTAGTATGCAATATCAGAGTGCGTGAATAGGCACACGAATCGTCAAGTGAAAAAATGATCTTTCCCGGTTGCTCTTTTATGCCATCGCAGTAACACATAGCCTCGAACAGATATAAAAATGCATTTTTTACATCTTTCGAAAAATCCGCAGTTGCCTTCTCAAACAATTGCATCTTCCATGTGCCGTATTTCTCTACCTTTTCTGAGCATGCACTCAAAAAATCAAAAAAGTCACAGTCCGACACCGCATCATCCACGTATGCCATTACATTTTTTGGGAACGCTTCCCCGTCTATGTAGGTCTTTTTCACCCAGCGTCTGATCTTTTTTTGCTTTCTCAGGGGTGCTTTGATCGGCTCTACACCGAATGCCTCCGCTCCCACGTCGTAGGCAAAGGCAAAAAGTTCTATATAATTCTGATCGATCTTTGATACATCCATATCAACATCTCCCCACACGGTATTTCTTACTCATCAATCATATTACCACAGCAAAAGCATTTTTGCAAATTGTTTTTTACTCGGATATTGATTGTTCACTCAAAAAGTGCTATAATCCCTATGTAACGACTAGTTTCTTTTAAAAGGAGTCAAAAAATGAGATTTGAACAGATATTCCTCCGAGAGGACGACAGCTCCGTATACATGGATGCATACATTCCAACTCCCCACTGGGAGATAAAGCTCCCCAGCCGCAAAGCCGTAATAATCATGCCCGGCGGCGGATACCGCTTTTTGTCAGGCAGAGAGGCAGACCCTGTAGCGAGAAAATTCCTCGGTGAGGGTTTTTGTACCTTTGTTCTGTACTACTCAATTAAAGAAAAAGCAGTAGAACCCAGACAACTGCTGGATGCTTCTCTTGCCGTAGAGCATGTAAGGAAGAATGCCCAGAACTACGGCATTGACCCGGACAAAATAGTTGTATGCGGTTTCTCCGCAGGAGGGCATCTGGCCGCGAGCATAGGAACGCTTTGGGACAGAGACTTTGCCAAGACCTCACCCAATATGGAAAAAGGCATCAACCGCCCAAACGGCATGGTACTGTGCTACCCTGTAATCAATACAGTCAATGACATGAAAGGCTCACGTCTCGACGGAGATGTGATATACGGTGACCCGAATACCGAGATAGGTGCAATAACTTCCAGACTTGATCTTCATGTAAAGGCAGGTGTGACACCTCCTGCTTATATCTGGACAACCTTCGAAGATACGCTTGTACCTCCTGAAAATTCTATCCACTATGCTCTGGCTATGCAAAGAGAAAAGATCCCTTATGAGCTTCATGTGTTCGATCACGGCTGGCACGGACTCTCTCTCGCTACACCTGAGGTAGGACGCGAGGACGGCACAGGAGTGTTCCCCGATATCGGAGAATGGATCAACGAGGCACTGGACTGGGTAAAGGAACTGTAACAAGATCACATAAAAAATACAATGCGGGGGAGAACCTTTTTCGAGAAAAGTTCTCCCCCGCATTATTTTAGAAAAAGATCTTATTCCACCGTATAGTCTGCACACAGACGCACTTCTGTATTGGCACGAACAAACGCCGCGGCAGCTACATGCATGGGGTGGACCTGGTAGCCCTTTAGTGCCTGTTCGCTCTCAAGTGTGGAATCGAGCATAATATCCGCATTGGAGGAAGCAAGGTCAGCTCTGATGACCTTCAGATCTATAAGGCCGGGGATATTGCCCACAAGTGCCTCGAGATCAGCCTTGATCTTTGCGATCGCCTCATCCTTTGTTCCCTCGGTAGGGGTGTCATTTAACTTCCACAGAATAACGTGCTTTACCATTTTTGTTCT
Organism: Eubacteriales bacterium; assembly: GCA_045580775.1. Lineage (GTDB taxonomy): Bacteria > Bacillota > Clostridia > Oscillospirales > CAG-272 > JAZMZS01. Next base: position 10,410 of record JAZNOK010000188.1, on the reverse strand, counting down.
CCTTTTGACATTGTAGTTTTTATTACACCTGTCACACCGTTTCCTACGCTCGATTGTTATCTCAGAGGTCGATGCGGCTATTTACTATATACTCATTATGATGGGAAGAACCATCGGTTTTCTCTTTGTTTGCTTAAATAGGAACTTGGAGAGAGCATCCTTGACCTCGTTTTTCATCTGCATCCAGTCGCGGCAGCCTCCGACTATGCAATTATCAAGTGCATCATAAGCGACAGCACGTGCATTATCCATCAGTTCTTCACTCTCTCTGACATACACAAATCCGCGGCTGACAATATCAGGTCCGGATACTATCTCTCCGGATATCATATCCACGGTAGCTACCACTACGATCAGTCCGTCCTGCGATAGATGCTTTCTGTCACGAAGCACGATATTTCCGACATCACCTACACCCGAACCGTCAACAAGCACTCTGCCGGACGGCACATTCTGTCCCCAGCGGGCATCCTTTTTTCCTATTTCGAGGGTCTTTCCTATCTCGGATATAAAGATGTTCTGCGTAGGAACACCCATAAACTCAGCGATCTCCTTGTTTGCCATCAAGTGTCTAAACTCACCGTGTATCGGCATAAAGTATGTTGGCTTGATAAGTGCCTGCATGAGCTTGAGTTCCTCCATGCATGCATGCCCTGACACGTGCACATCGGCTATCTGGTCATGCAACACGGTAACACCCCTGGACAAAAGCATATTGATGACCTTGCCTACGAGCTTTTCATTACCCGGGATAGGCGAAGCACTGATAATAACCGTATCGTCAGACGTGAGATGGACCTTTTCATGCTCGCCGAAAGCCATGCGGTAAAGAGCCGACATAGGCTCTCCCTGAGCCCCTGTACATATAAGGGTCAGCTGTTCAGGCTTAAACCTCTTGATATCTCCAAGGTCAATGAGCACTCCGTCAGGAACCTCCATATACCCAAGAGAAGTCGCCGCACCTACTATGTTCTGCATGCTTCTTCCGGTAATAGCGACCTTTCTTCCGTGTGCCGCACTCGTGTCAATTATCTGCTGGACTCGGTGTACGTTCGATGAGAAAGTAGCTATTACTATTCTCTTTTTCTCATTTCTCGTAAAAATGTCCTCAAGCGAGCGGCCGACCTTTCTCTCCGACGGTGTGTAGCCTGCTCGTTCTGCGTTTGTAGACTCACACATAAGAAGGCTGACGCCCTCGCGTCCTATCTCGCCGAGTCTGGTTATATCCATCATCTCTCCGCCGATAGGACTGACGTCCAGCTTGAAATCTCCTGTATGGAGTACCGTACCGACCGGCGTTCTTATAGCAAATGCACATGCATCCGCTATCGAGTGATTAACGTGGATAAACTCAACCTCAAACACTCCCGCACGCACGCTCTGGCCTGCTTCGACAGTGTTGAGCGACGGTTTCTCGGGCAGGGTATGCTCGCTGAGCTTTTTCTCAATTATTCCGAGGGTAAGTCTGGTACCGTACAGCTTTGGATTTACATACCTGAGAAGATACGGAATGCCACCGATATGATCCTCGTGACCGTGCGTAAGGAACACACCGCGTACCTTGTCCGCATTCTTCTCTATATAGCTGAAATCGGGTATAACAAGGTCTACGCCCAGCATGTCGTCATCGGGGAAAGCAAGTCCGCAGTCAACGATTATAATATCGTTTCCATACTCGAACACTGCCATGTTCTTACCTATTTCTCCAAGACCACCAAGCATCATGACCTTGAGTCTTTGATCTTTTTTTGCCATAATATCTCCATTCATTTTAAATTCAACAATCATAGGCATACAGAAAAAACGGCATATCTGCCGTTTTGTGCATTTTGCCATAAAAGGGCACACTTCGCCCAATAAATGATCTATGCCTCCGCTCCGTATACGGTATAACGCCCCCCACATACGTGAACGGATTTTTACAAAACCTACGAACATAAACTTGTGTTTAAATTATACATCAAAAAGCTGTCGAATGCAATAGAAAAACAAAAATAATATCCGTCGGTTTTTCATATCAGATACAGTATGATCCCAAAAACCGCGTACATCCCCGTTGCCGCGAGCATTCCCATAGCAAAAAACGTCAGTCTTCGTTTCTTCTCTCTTTTACGGTTGGGCTCTCCTATCACTGACTCCATAGCTATCCGCTCTGCCTCTCTGACCATGTCAAACTCGGTCGCACTCTTATCCTCACGCTCACCGCTCAGAACAAAATAAGCCTCATCAAACATACAGCTGTCTGTGTTTTTCAGGTATACTACCCTCTTTTGGCATCCTTTTATCATTTCGAAAATCCTCTTGATCTGTTATTAGCTTGATTTTCGCCCTCATGTCTGCTTATTATTCATGCTTGTATATAACTACTATATAAAAATATATAAAAAACATAATATATACTTAAAGATATGCTAAAGAAAAATGCAAAAATTATTGACAAATTCTGTTATTTATGGTAAAATTGTCAAGTAACACAAAAATATGTCGATTATGCCCCGCGGCATATCGTAAACCAAAATAACACAAGGAGAAACAAATCATGAAATCAACAGGTGTAGTACGCAAGATAGACGAGATGGGCAGAGTTGTAATTCCTATGGAGATCAGAAAGACTCTCGACATCAAGGACGGGGACAGCCTCGAAATATTCGTAGACAGCGACAATATTATTTTCCGAAAGTATCAACCGTCATGCCTGTTCTGCGGAAACTGTGACAATGTGGAATTTTATCTCGGCAAGCGAGTCTGCCACGACTGCATCGAAAGACTCAAGGAACAGTTCTGAATTTCCTAAAAGGAGCGAAATATTTAAAATGCATATAAAAACCATTACCTCACGCATGCTTACACTCATGCTTGTGTTGTCTGTTCTGACTTCCTGCTCGGCCAAAAACGCTGCTGATACAAAACAGCAGACCGACACCGCAGCCGATACCGAGGCTCAGACAACCGAAGCAGAAACATCCGCAGACGAGCAAGAAGTGCTTACCCTGCCCGAGTTTGACTTCAGTACAATAGACATGGCAAATCACATCAAGCTACCCGCAGACTACCGCACTCACGACTATGCACAGGGACTGGAGCTCAAGGGAGAGCCTACAGATACCGATGTTGAAAACGAGATCAGGTCCGGCTATCTCCTGCAGCTTGCAAAATACCCCGAGAACGCCTCAGACGCGTCAGTTTCTGTACAGGATCTGGACAGAGTGATCATGGACTATACAGGAAAGCTCAACGGAGTTGCATTTGAAGGCGGTACAGCTACAAAAACGGAGCATGACATCTCTCTGTACAACAGTACCTTTATTGACGGATTTGACCGTGGACTCATCGGACTGAAAACAGGAGAGACAAAGGACCTCAACCTCAAATTCCCTGACAGCTATCACAATACAGAGCTCGCAGGAAAGGAAGTTGTATTCACAGTAACCATCCACAGCATATTCCGTCCTGAAATTCCTGAGCTAAGCGATTCTGTTGTTGGTGAAAACAAAAAGCTGTTTGGCGAGAACTGCTCTACTGCCGCAGATGTCAGAGCCGCTGTCAAAAAGGATCTCACGGACAAAAATAAGCAAAGTGACAGCGAAATCATGTCTGATGCTGTATGGGAGTATCTGTTTGAAAAGAGCGAAGTGATCGCTTATCCCGAGTCGATAGTATCTCAGTATGAGCAAGTCATATATCAAAGCTTCGTCAATGCCGCAAAAGGCAACGGCATGACGGTGGATGAATTTGCACTCAACTACGGATATCTGTCTGCTGAGGACCTAAAACAAAAAATGATAAAAGAAACAGCCGAGAAAGTTCTCAAAGAAAAGCTGATAGTTCACGCAGCGGCAAAGCAACTGCAGATCAGTGTTACAGACGAGGATGCTCGTAATCAGGCTCAGGCAGAGTTCAAGGAATATATCGAACCTCAACTGTCATATTACACCATGATGCTGGGAATAAGCGACCTTGACAGTTATATAAACTACATGGGCGGTCTGAGTGAATACAAAGACAACATTACCCGTGACAAGGTACTCACAACTCTCTGCACCGTACAGTAACTAAAAAATACAGCCGAGAAATACCGAACTAATATCGGTTTTAAACGGTTCTCCTCGGGCATAGAATAAAAATAATATCACCCTCAGTCCACGACAATGACTTGGCTGCGGGTGATATTTTTTTTAATCCTCCTCACCGCAGCCGTCCTCCCGCCTCCCCTGACTATGCTTATCAGATAGACACGGCAGGGACGAAAAACCGCAATTCCGGATAACACGAATAGCGGGCGGGAGCTTAAATATTAGTTTTTCTCAAGCCCATGGCAAAAGCCATCAGCATCCGCCGTACACACATCTCCGCCTATGACCTTTCCTCTGAACACAAGGAGATTAGCATAGACAGTTCCCTCATACCCCTCATAGTTGTTCACTACATAGGTGAACCTCTCCACCTCGCGGTTTTTGTATTTTGAGAGATCAAAGCCCTGGGCCTTTTGCATCTCATTGTAACCTGCATATATCTTGTCAAATTTGTCAGGGATGCGGACCTTTACACTTTCTGTCGGCTCTGCTCCGACCTCATACCCCAATGACTGCAAAAAGGCACGGCGGTCCTCATTTGTCTTTACCTTATCGAAGCTTACACTGGCGGCCTCGCTGTTCGACGTATCATCGCTGTATGGGGGGATAAATACAAACAATGCACAGAACACCGCTATCCCCACCGCAACAACAGCGACAAATTTCAGTGTACTTGCCTTTACTGAATAAATAAACATAAAACCACCTCATAATATACTGACGTACCGTGTGTTATATCTATACTCGCTGTTCGGGCGTTTTATTACTTCACAGAGAAAAACCGCCTCTGAGTGTAATATAATCGCAATAATATTGAAGTTTTTTTGCAAAAATAACGCAAAGGTGTTGAAGTATACCGATTTTTGTGGTATATTCTAATGAGGTGAAAGATCGCCTCATACAGCCGAGAGCAATACACCTGTATTGTTGCCCGCATCAATACGGCAGTCGGTTTTCACGTTACGCCGACAAGGTGCCATACCGCACCATCGGCCGAAAGATCAATTACAGAGCAAAGGATGCTGTCAAAAAATGTTAGAACTGAAAAACATCAGCTACTCAGCTGACGGAAAAGAGATATTAAAGGATGTTTCGCTCGAAATAGACGAGCGTTTTGTAGCTATAACAGGACCTAACGGAAGCGGAAAGTCCACCCTCGCAAAGCTGGTCGCCGGAATCATAAAGCCGGACAGCGGCAAAATCATTTTTGACGGGGAGGATATCACAGATATGTCCGTCACCCAAAGAGCACAAGCGGGTATCAGCTACGCCTTTCAGGCTCCGGTAAGGTTCAAGGGAATTACGGTAAAAGATCTCATCTCCCTCGCAAGCGGAAAGAAAATATCCGTAGGTGAAGCCTGTGCCTATCTATCCGAGGTAGGACTCTGTGCAAAGGACTATATAGACCGTGAAGTGAACGCTTCACTCTCCGGAGGAGAACTCAAGCGTATTGAGATCGCTATGATAAACGCACGCGGTACGCGTCTGTCCGTTTTTGACGAGCCTGAAGCAGGCATAGATCTATGGAGCTTCAACAACCTTATCAAGGTATTTGAGAACATGTATGAGAGGACCAAAGGATCTATTCTGATCATATCTCATCAGGAGAGAATTCTCGACATAGCCGACAAGATCATCGTCATAGCCGACGGCGGCATATCGAAGATCGGCACAAAAGAAGAGATCATGCCCGAGCTGCTTTCTTTCAGCCGGGGTTGCCGCTATACGAAAGGAGAGTAAGATATGGACAAGATACAAAAAGAACTGCTCTCACAGATAGCAGGACTGCATGAAGTTCCCGAGGGGGCATATTCTCTGCGTATAAATGGGCAGATGTACGGCAAAAACTCCTCTGAGAACATACACATAGAAAAAAAGGAAGACAAGCCCGGTATTGATATTTATATCAAAGAAGGTACAAAAAACGAAAGCATGCACATCCCTGTCATTCTATCTCAAACAGGACTGCGTGAGCTTGTATACAATGATTTTCATATAGGTGCGGGCTCCGATGTCACCATAGTCGCAGGATGCGGCATTCACAATGCCGGAGATGAAGCAAGCGAACACAGCGGTATACATTCCTTTTATCTCGGTGAGGGTGCACGTGTCAAGTATATTGAAAAGCACTACGGAGACGGAGACGGCAAGGGAGAGAACATAATGAATCCCACCACCGTATGTGTTCTCGAGCGTGATGCATATATGGAAATGGAAACAGCCCAGATAAAAGGTGTTGACTCTACAATCAGAAAAACCACCGCCAAGCTGGCAGAAGGTGCCAGTATCGTTGTAAAGGAAAAAATAATGACCCACGGCACGCAGTATGCAGAGACCGAGTTTGAGGTTGATCTCGACGGCGAAGGATCCGGTGCTCATGTCGTATCGCGATCTGTCGCTACGGGAGAATCGAAGCAAAAGTTCATCTCAAGGATCAACGGAAACAACGCATGCTCAGGGCATACCGAATGCGATGCCATCATCATGGACTCGGCATCAGTAGTGGCTATTCCCGAAATAACAGCGAATCACATCGACGCCTCCCTCATACACGAGGCAGCTATAGGTAAGATAGCAGGAGAACAACTGATAAAGCTCATGACACTAGGGCTAACTGAAAAGGAAGCCGAGGAAGAAATAATAAACGGATTTTTAAAATAATGACAAGAGGACAAAGAATACAAAAGCTCCGTACAGATGCAGCTCTCTCACAGGAGGCATTCGCGTCTGTGCTGGGAGTATCGAGGCAATCAGTATCCAAGTGGGAAGCCGACAGAGCGTTCCCCGAAGTAGACAAGCTGGCCGCTATAGCAAGGCACTTCGGCGTGAGCTGTGACTGGATCATCACAGGTGAGGATATTCTCGAGGAAGATACCGATCAAAAAAAGAACAGCTCTACAGTAACCGTGTCAAAGGCAAAGTATATATCGCTGCTTTGTGCCGCAGCTATAAGCTCTCTTGCGGCAATAGGACTGTGTGTGTATATACTGGTAGAAATGCTGGGATAAAACGCCTGTCAACACCGATTCTCACATAAACAACTCGGCACGGCAAAAAACGCAATTGTCCACTCAACAAAAGCAGAAAACCACTCATCCCGACACAAAAGCAGGATAGTGGTTTTCTTTTATTTGTGCTTCTACGGTCTTTTGCACTTCTAGAGTTTTTTCTCAAAGCCGGTGCCATGTGCGTGAGCATCTGTTATGATCACGAACGCGGCAGGGTCAAGGGTCATTACTGTTTCTCGTGCATAATAAAGCTCGGGGCGTTTGACGACACATATTACACATTTTTTTCTCTCCGAGCTGTACCCGCCGATACATTCAAACACGGTAGATCCACGCTGTACCCTATCTGAGAGTTCAGCCACGATGTCATGTGCTCTGCTGCTTATAACTATCATCATTTTTACCGAGCCAAGTCCCCCCTCAGCTGCATCGAGAGAAAAAGATGTCGCGACACAAGCGACAAATGAGTACAACAGTCCCGAGTAGTTTGACAGCAAAAAAGAACACAACACTATCACCGCCGCATCCACGGTTAAAATGAGTCTTCCTACAGATATCTGCGGGAAGCTCTTTTTCAGTAAAAACGCCGCAAGATCACTACCTCCGGTTGTAATACCCGAGTGAAACATTATCCCTACCCCCGCCCCCATACATGCACCTCCTAAAAGCGAACATATAAGAGGCTCGGTCGTGCTCTGCGGAAGAAAACCAAACAGATCTGTCATAGTACCTGTCAATATAACTCCGATAAGCGTCCTGTAGGTAAAGCGAATACCGTAGGCAAATGCGTTTGCTATCACAAGCGGCAGATTTATCAGTAATATCAGCAACCCCTCGGATATCCCGGACAGTATACCTACCGCAGTAGCTATACCGCTGGCACCTCCGACCACTATACCCTTCGGTATAAGAAAAACATTTAGCGAGAACGCATACAAAAACGCCCCCAGCAAGGTCATGAGGGCTTCCTTTACAAATTTGTCACGGCGGTTTATTATTATTTTTCCCATACTGAAATTGTTGACAGGGTTCGGGCAGGTTATTCACGCAAAAAGCAACTTCACCTGCACCATCCCATAATTTGTATTGAGCAAGTGTCAGCGTAATACAAAAAAGCATATTTTTTTGCACTTTGCCGAGCAATAAAAAAGTAGCATACTTGTTTTTTGTTTCATAAACTGTCAGTGTAGTTTTGTACAACTACCACCCCAGACGAAAAGGATATATAAGTATCATGTATGAAAACATAAAAATTGGTATTCTCGGCGGTGACATGAGACAGGCGGTACTGGCAAAAAGGCTCTCCTCGCTCGGATTTGAAGTTGCGGTATGGGGAATGAGCCGCAATTGTGACATAGGAGGCTCTGTCAGATGTACAGAGCTCGGATGTGCCGTACACCGTGCCGATGCTATTGTACTTCCTCTGCCGGTCAGCCGTGACGGAGTAAGTCTGAGCTGTCCTCTGTACAAGGGAGAGCCGCCCAGACTCTCCGAAATACTTTCGCTCGCCGAGCCCGACACGGTATTGCTCGGAGGAAAGATAGACCGTGCCTTTACATCCAAGGCAACAAAAAAACAGCTCACTGTGATAGACTACTTTGAGTGTGAAGAACTGCAGATAAAAAACGCCGTTCCTACAGCGGAAGGGGCTGTTGCCATTGCTCTGGATGAACTTCCTATAACCATATTCGGAGCAAAATGCGGTGTCGCCGGATACGGCAGAGTAGGCAAGGCAGTAACGAAGCTTCTTTGCTCAATGGGAGCAAAGGTAAAGGTTGCCGCACGTTCCGGAGAACAACTCGCCTACGCAGAAACGAACGGCTGCATCCCCATTCCACTCAAAAGACTTCACGGAGAGGCAGACCCTCTCGGTCAGCTAGGTGACTGTGATGTAATATTCAACACCATCCCTTATACGGTATTTACCAAAGATGTGCTCGGCAGTTTTCGCACTGACGCTCTGATAATCGACCTTGCAGGAGATGAAGGCGGAGTTGACAGAGCCGCCGCCGAAGCTCTCGGAATAAAGACTGTATGGGCTCTGTCACTCCCCGGAAAGGTAGCACCATTTACCGCGGCAGGTATAATATGCGACTGTGTGCTTGAGCTTCTGCGTGAGAAAGGAGTGATAAAGCCAAAATGACAGGCTATGCATTCTGCGGCTCATTCTGCACGCTGACTTCTTCGCTCGACTTTCTCCGCAAACTTGTAAAAAAAGATCAGGTGCTCCCTATAGTAAGCAACATCGTCCTATCGACAGATACTCGTTTTTGGCAGTCGGATAATTTCATTCGAGAGGTAGAGCAGATAACAGGCAGACATCCTATACACACAATAGAGGGAGCAGAACCGCTCGGGCCAAAGATCCATCTGGACTCTCTCATCATATCGCCCTGCACAGGCAACACCCTAGCAAAGCTGGCAACGGGCATCACCGACACACCGGTTACCATGGCGGCAAAGGCACACCTACGCTCCGACAGACCGCTCTTGATAGCTCTCGCATCAAACGATGCCCTGTCTGCAAATCTCAAGAACATCGCTACCTTGCTCAACCGAAAGCATGTGTACTTTGTTCCGATGCACGAAGACGACCCGGAGCACAAACCTCACTCACTCGTGTGTGATTTCTCGCTGTTGCCCGAGGCACACGAGATGATGCTGGCAGGAAAGCAGATCACGCCGCTGTTCCGTTAGTGAAGATACCTCCGATATTAGATGTGTAATACATTCACCAAAACCCTACACAGTCATATCACGGAGGTTTGAAGTTTTACACATAAAGACACAAAACAACGAAGCAAAACACTCAGCTGAGTGTTCTGCTTCGTTGTTTTGTATGACGATAAAAAATAAAACCATGCGGCATCCGCCTATGATTCTTATACAGCTGCGATCTTCCTTATAATTGCTATAATATCGCGATTGTTCAGCTTGCCGTCTCCCGTGACATCGGCATGTGCTGTATCGTAACTAATTTCCCATCCTGCAACAGCACGCACGACCAGTGTAATATCACTATTGGTAACACTGCCGTCCCTATCTATATCCTCAAGATAATCAAGCCCTACACCGAGGCCGTTCTTAACAACACAATTATGAGCAGCTGAGCCGAAAGAGGTACGTATAACGAGCACGGGGCATCCGGAAAATGCACTGGAATCCATCATTGTCACGCTATCGGGAATCGTAATACTCATGAGACTTTTGCATTGTCCAAATGCACTTCCGCCTATGCTCACAACACCCTCAGGAATGACAACACTCGTGAGACTAGTGCAGTTATAAAATGCAGAAGCTCCGATGCTCGTTACACTGTCAGGGATGCT
>JAZNOK010000187.1:0-7357 GCA_045580775.1 Eubacteriales bacterium | reverse complement strand
CTACGATCCGACTTGGATACGCCTTCCTTAACTGCCTTGGGTGCTCCCTCTACGAGGTCCTTAGCATCCTTAAGTCCGAGACCTGTGATCTCACGTACTGCCTTGATAACGTCGAGCTTCTTTGCTCCGAAGTCCTTAAGGATTACGTCAAACTCAGTCTTCTCCTCTGCTGCGGGAGCTGCTGCTCCTGCTGTTGCTACGCCTGCTACTGCTACGGGAGCTGCAGATACGCCAAACTCCTCCTCAATTGCCTTTACAAGGTCGTTGAGCTCGAGTATTGTAAGTGCCTTTATTTCGTCAATAATTGCTGTGATCTTTTCGCTTGCCATTGTTGTGTTCCTCCTGAATTTCCTTAATTTGTTTTGGAATTTTCAAAAATTTTCTTGTCGCTTCAGCTTACGCTTCTGCTGTTTCTGCAGCAGGAGCTTCGCTCTCTGCTACGCCGCCCTCTTTGTCGATGATCGCCTGAATACCAAATGCGAGACCGTAAAGGGGAGACTGGATGCTTCCGAGAAGGCGTCCGATAAGGACTTCTCTTGCGGGAATGTTTGCGAGCTCTGCTACTGTTGCTGCATCAACGACGCTGCCGTCAATGAAGCCTGCCTTTATCTCAAAGCTCTCTACCTTCTCTGCGTACTCCTTGAGAATCTTTGCGGGTGCTATGGGATCCTGTGTGCTGATCGCAAGTGCTGTCATACCCTCAAGATACTGCTTCATATCGCCGTAGCCTACCTGCTCGCAAGCTCTGCCGGTGATCGAGTTCTTGATTACCGAGTATTCAACTCCTGCCTCGCGAAGTGCCTTACGCATCTTCGTGTCATCCTCAACGGTGATTCCCTGATAGTTTACGAGTACACCGGAAACTGCGTTCTGCAGCTTGCCTGCGAGCTCCTCAACCATGCCCTGCTTCTTTTCAAGAATTACCTTGCTTGGCATTTTGTTTCACCTCCGAAATTAACCTGTGCCGCCTGTATCCCGAGCGGCAAAAAAATAAATCCTGTTCCGTTTGAGCAGTAACAGTGCTCGCCGAAAAAGGATACTAATAGTCATAAAGATTATTAAATTCCTCCTCGGCAGGAAAGCTCATCGCTTTTACCGTAACCTGCTGTCTTTGGATACCCGAGTATTATATCAGCATTCGATTCGTTTGTCAATAGGTTTTTTGAATTTTTTTTGCTTTTATTGTTGCAATAGCTGACATCCGGGAGTATAATATAGAAAAAATGCCCTCGTCCGTGACAGTCGGGAGGGGAGCTTTGCAAATTGCCTCCCTCGTACATGTCAGTCGGGTTGGGGCTGCGGTCGTCGACGGTACTCGAGCATTTGCAGAGCATCACCCCCGCTCTAAGCCGCATTTTTGATCATCTGTCACTACATATTATATAATGAAGGAGTTTTTACTCTTGAAACCTACGAACACAGAACCAAAGCGTGTCTGCACCATACATGATCTGTCCGCATTCGGGCGGTGTGCACTCACAGTAGTAATACCCACATTATCGGCTCTGGGAATACAGTCTGTTCCTTTGCCTACGGCACTCATGAGCACACACACGGGCGGATACTCTGATATTTACATACGCGACCTTTCCGAGGACATGCGTGCTATGGCTGAGCACTGGAGGGTGCTTGGTGTGAGCTTTGATGCGATCTATTCCGGTTTTATTCTCAACGCATCGCAAGGACACATAATTGAGGATATTATCGGTCAGTTCCGCAAGGACGGGACGCTTGTACTCATCGACCCTGTAATGGGTGATGACGGGGAGCTTTACTCCACATGCACGCGTGAGCTTGCATCCGTGATGCGTTCTCTGTGCCTGCATGCGGATCTGATCACGCCAAACCTGACCGAAGCATGCATTCTCACCGACACTCCGTATCCGAAAGCAACATTTGACTCATACGGGCAGGCATGCGGATTTTGCTCTCAGCTGCTGCAAAAGCTCGCTTCTCTATGCAAGACCGCTGCTGTCACAGGCATCGAATACCGCTGTGGCGAAAACATACGGCTGCTCACGGCATGCACCGACAGCGGCTGTGTGCGGTTCTTTGATCAGCCTAAGATAGGTGCATCCTACCCCGGCACAGGGGAGCTGTTTGCTTCGGTTTTGCTCGGGCAGATACTCGATGGGGCAGAGTTCTTTTCTGCGGCGGAGTTTTCGGGGCGTTTTGTAGCGGACACTATTGCTCTCTCGGAGGGCTGCATCTCACAAAAACGCCACGGCACGGCACTTGAGCCGGCTCTGATGGCTCTTGCTCATGACACCTACCAACGCCTACACAAACAACCCTCTGAGAGATAATGCACACAGGCGGCGGATGTTTGCACCTTGCACAAAACACAAATCTCTTTTTCCTGTTAATTTCGTCACCAAAAACATGCACTCACAGTCAAAAAAATATTGATTTTTGCTATCAATGTGATTATAATAGTAAGTAATAAAATTTCCGCATTTATATGGAGGGATTAAGATGGATTCAAATATCAGACCCGATACCATGGCACGCATCACCACGCCCGAGCTTGCTCATGAGTTTATTGAAGAGCAGGTAGCGGCTGTACGTGCCCAGGTCAAAGACAAAAAGGTCCTGCTCGCACTTTCGGGGGGCGTTGACAGTTCTGTTGTTGCGGCTCTGCTCATCAAGGCTATCGGCAGGCAGCTTGTATGTGTGCATGTAAATCACGGCCTTATGCGTAAGGGCGAGAGCGAGGACGTTATCAGAGTCTTCCGCGAAGGACTGGATGCAAATCTCGTATACGTCGATGCGACTGACCGTTTTCTCGGTCTGCTCGAAGGTGTCAGCGACCCCGAGCAAAAACGCAAGATCATCGGCGGGGAGTTCATACGTGTATTTGACGAGGAAGCGGCAAAACTCGACGGAATCGAGTTTCTCGCTCAGGGCACCATCTATCCCGACATTCTCGAATCTATAAAGGCAAAGGAATCCGGCAAACCTGTCAAGAGCCACCACAACGTAGGCGGTCTTCCCGATGAGATGGCAATGTCGCTTGTCGAGCCGTTAAAGCTTCTCTACAAGGATGAGGTCCGTGTAGTCGGAGAGGCACTCGGACTTCCTCATGCTATGGTATACCGTCAGCCGTTCCCGGGACCGGGACTTGGCGTTCGGTGTCTGGGAGCTATCACACGCGACAGACTTGAAGCTTTGCGTGAGGCTGACGCCATTCTGCGGGAGGAGTTTGATCTGTGCGGTCTTGCAGAGACTGTATGGCAGTACTTCATCTCTGTGCCCGACATGAAGAGCGTAGGTGTACGCAACGATGCCCGCTACGAGGGCTGGCCTGCGATCATCCGTGCCGTCAATACCAAAGATGCAATGACAGCTACGATAGAGGAGATACCCTACCCCATCCTCCACAAGATCACCGCCCGCATCACAAACGAGGTGGAAGGCATCAACCGCGTTCTTCTCGACCTCACACCAAAGCCCACAGGCACGATCGAATGGGAGTGAAAATTCGCTAAAATCGACCCCCGAAAACCCCGGTATTTATGCGGGTTTTCGGGGTTTTTGCATTTTTACGAGTACACAAAAAGTACACGACAACCTAATTTTCAAGTGCCTTTTCACACCGGTTTTCCAGTGATTAATTCCTAAATATCATCATTAGCTGCAATTATATATCCCCAAGATTTGCCGAGACGAACCTTTTTAAGTTTCCCCTCGTCAGTTATTTTTGCAAGTATGCGGTTTGCTGTTGCGGCAGATACAGCGAACAGTTGCCGCACATCTGCATTGGTGATGGTTTCGTTCTTTTGGAGAAACCGTTCAATTTTATACCAGCGTAATTCGGTAGTGGACATATTTTCGGTCATACCGACCGTTTCTACTGCTTCCGTCAATGCTTCCTTGATAGCAGAAAGCATAAACATGATAAAAACTGTGGATTCGCCATCGCAATTCGACTGATTGATGGCTTTGTAATATTCGGCTTGTCGGTCATGGATGATAGATTCCACAGGCAGCCATGCGAATAGGGGTTTCCACTTGGTTAGCAAAAGGGTATGCCAAAGCCGACCCATTCTACCGTTGCCATCCGCAAAGGGATGAATCAACTCAAACTCATAATGGAAGACACAACTCTTGATCAGCATATGAATGTCACTGTTTTCTACCCAATTAATCAAATCAACAACCAGACCGGGAACATAATCTGGGAGAGTACCCAAATGCAGAACATTGCCTTGTTTGTCCACGACTCCTACCGGACCGGAGCGAAAATAGCCTGATTCCTCAACTAAACCTCTGGTCATAACCCCGTGAGCGTTTAATAGATCATCCACAGAATAAGGATTTAACATATCCATCATTTCATAAATCTCATATGCATTTTTTACTTCTGCGATATCCTTGGGTGGTGCGAGGACTCGTTTGCCGTTCAAAACAGCCGTTACCTGTTCTAAACTCAAGGTGTTCTGTTCAATCGCCAAAGAGGAGTATATGGTGCGGATACGGTTTGTTCGACGCAATGTGGGGTTCGTAGATAACCCCTGCGTGGCACTTAACTGTCCTACCTACTCTGCAATTTCTGTAACAGCCTCTAAAATTTCATTTGTAATTTCAAATGGCGGCTTTTTATTATACATAGTTTCTCACCTCGTTCTTATTATAACACTTCATCGCTCATTTATCAAGCCTAAATGATTGATGAAACGAGCGATGAAAATTCAATTTTGGTTTGAGATATATGAGACACCAGAGATTGAGGTACACGGAAAGTACACAAAAAACTTTTTCAGAGCAAAAATCAGACTTTTTAATGAGAAATCTATAGGAATTTGGGGATTTCTGACATCTGTGAGACCACTTAACACTAGTGAGATAAAACTCAAAACGGAGTGGGAGTGAGTTTTGCCGAGCAAAACTCAACTATGATTGCCTTCGGCACACGGATGAATGACATCCGCACAAGAGCTGCAGAAACCGCAGATCACAATATTTTACAACTAACCGAAAGAGGCGGCAGGGAGATCTACACCTCTCTGCCGCAATTTTTATTTGTTGGTAGAAAAAGTTGTATTTTTATGATAAAATAGATTTAATTGTTATGAGGGAGCGAAAAATTCATGCCGATAACACTTGATCATCAATTGCGAGAACATATACCGCACAACGCAACAGAATTTCCGATCACATATTTTCACGATGAGCTTATTTCTCTGCCCGATTGGGCAGGGCCTTTACATTGGCATCCTGATTTTGAGATTGCAACGGCAGGATGCGGGGTTTTAGATTACCAAGTTGGCGGACAGCACATTGTATTAGAAGCGGGAGACAGTATATTTGTCAACAGAAATATGTTGCATGGAATAAAACAGTTGTCAGGCGATGTTCCCGATTCGGTGCCGAATATTGTATTTTCCGGTACATTAATAGCTCCCCAAACAAGTACAATTTATCAAAAACACATATTGCCTGTCGCTCAATGCGATTCGTTGCCTTTTGTTGTATTTCGACATAGTGACCCTTCACACAGCGAGATAAACTGCATAATCAAAGATACTTACAGGCAAATGAATAAGAAAAACACGTGTTATGAATTGACCGTTCAGCGTAACATCAACCGTATATTTGAATATATATCCTGCAATTTTAATGAACTGCCCAAAACCCAAGCAACACACATACAGATCAATAATCAGGTTCGCCTTCAAAAGATGCTGACATATATCTATGAAAACTATGCGGAGTCGGTGATGCTTGGGGATATTGCTAAGGCGGCAAATATCAGCCGAAGTGAGGCGGGAAGATGCTTTAATACATATATGGGATGTTCGCCGATTGAGGCACTTATCCAATACCGACTACGGACTGCACACAGCTTATTAAGTAATAAAACGCTTACCATTCAGGAAATCAGCTTTGCTTGTGGTTTTAATTCTGTTAATTATTTCAGTCGACAGTTTAAGAAAGCATACGGATATACACCCGGTCAAAACCGCAATTTGGGTAAATAATGCTTTTCTTTGGCGTTATTGTATCTTTATTTTAAGAGTATCTGATGTTATAATACTTATGATATTATAATGGGAGGACAAATTATATGGAATTCAAGTGGTTAAACGAAGGCTCTATCAATCAGACAAATGACCGAATCGAGATTGTGGCACCTGCTCAGACCGATTTCTTCTGTGGCAGTATTGATGAATGTGAAGAGGGTATACTCCCTGAGTCACTTTGTAATGCTCCTTATTACTATACGGAGATAGAGGGAGATTTTGTGCTCAAGGTCAAAGTCTCTCACGAATTTAAGGACACCTACGATTCAGCTTCTGTGATGGTTATGAAAGATTTGACTTGCTGGGCAAAATGTTGTTTTGAGCTAACGGATTTTGGCACACACGCCGCTGTAAGCGTGGTGACAAAGGGTGACTCAGATGATGCTAACGGTTGTAATTTGGAAGGTAACACTGCCTGGCTTCAGGTTTGCAGAGTCGGTAACAATTTCGCTTTTCACTACTCTGTGGATGGCGTAAACTTTTATATGATGAGATACTTCCATCTTCCTGCAGAACCTACTATAAAGGTTGGTCTTTTAGCACAGGCTCCTGTAGGCAAAGGCGGGATCAGAATCTATGAAAATCTCAGCATTGAGAAAAGAACTGTAAAGAATATACGTGCAGGCAAATAATTTGTAAATGAATTGTGCTATGAAAAAAACCGAATTATAAAAAACTCTTTGTTTTTAATATTCATATTATAGGTGGTAAGCGTTATGACTTTTGAAGTTTTCAACCAAGGGCCGGCGGTTTACATTCCCATTCTGCTTTTCTCACTGATCTTCACTGTTTTTGCGTACGGTGTTTTTCCGATAATTTTTGCCTATGCAAGAAAAGCTCAGATAACCGAGAAAAAGTACAAAAAACTCTGTTATTTGATCAATGTGCCGGTTGTGCTTGTGTTTTTTATATTTGGGGATGGAGATTCAAATTTATTTCCGTACTTTTTATGGACTTTTTGTATTTCAAAGCTCGGAACTAAAATACTGAAGACAAGAGGCATAATTCCGAACGGCAATCATTTTCCGTATGATATAAACAGCGTTTCTGTAAGTAAACCTTCCGAGAATAGTGCGTATAATGCGTATAGTAATAAAAATCCTTTTAATGCTTATCCGAACTGCGATAATCATAAAAACCGGCATATTTATTTAAATACCGAGCCGAAATTTGATGATGATAAAATACGTTTTTGCCGCATCTGCGGCGATAAGCTTTTTGAAGGGAGCAGATTTTGCCGTAAGTGCGGTACCGAAGTTGTTAAAGTTGACACAAAAAAACCGCAATGGCGGGGATATATGAGATAACAATAGGATAGGCGGGGAAAACCCGAG
>JAZNOK010000186.1:0-30151 GCA_045580775.1 Eubacteriales bacterium | reverse complement strand
GGATACGTGCAGACGCCGGCAAGATGCTGTGCGACGGAAAGGATCTTCTCTGTCATCCGAAGAGCAGGTCGGAGATCGTTGGGTATGTTCCTCAGGGCACACCGTTGATAGAGGAGCTTTCGGCTTTTGATAATTTGCTTTTGTGGTATGACAGAAAAACGCTCGAGTCGGAGCTCAAGGACGGGGTGTTGAGCTTGCTTGGGATTGACAGCTTTTTGAAGACCAGGGTATCGAGGATGTCCGGAGGAATGAAAAAACGTCTGTCGATCGGATGTGCTGTTTCTCATCATCCCGGGGTTTTGCTGTTGGACGAGCCGATGGCGGCACTTGACCTCGGATGCAAGCTTAATATAATAGAATATCTGAAAAAACACAAGGCTGACGGAGGGATAATATTGATCTCCACACACGATGTGCTGGAGCTTGAAATGTGTGATAAATGGTATATCATCAAGGACGGAAAGCTCGTTTCTTACGAATATAACGGAAATATTGAGGATATTGTGGCTAGCATGTGATATGAAAAATTATTTTTGTTTGCAGTTGAAAAAAGTCATCGGTCATACCCCTGCGGTGCTGTGTGTCAGTGTGCTGTTGCTTGTGTGTATGGCGGTGGGTGCGATCGGAGCGGTGAAAATACTGCTCGGCAGTGAGGAATACAGCCTTTTTCGCGTTGGTTTGTGCGGGGACACGGACGGAGAATACATAGAACTTGGACTTTCTGCAGTCAAGACCATCGACGATACACGCTTTTCTATGGAATTTGTTACTCTCGATGAGAGTGATGCCCGCACAGCTCTGGCAAAAGGTGATATATCTGCATACGTTGTGCTGCCTGATGACTTTATAGAAAATGCGATGATGGGCGTGATGGAGCCTGTAGTATATGTAACTACCCCGGGGCAGGGCGGGGTAGTAACCATGTTTAAAAATGAAATAACGGCTCTTATAACAGACCTTGTAGTCTATTCGCAAAAAGGAACATACGGTATTTATGATGCTTTGTGCGATAACGGTGCATCCGAGACTGCGTATGAGCACATGAATGATATAAGTATCAAATATGCAGAGCTTGTATTTGACAGATCCGATGTGTACGAATACAGAGAGCTCGGCATAAGCTCAGGACTATCAGGTGCGGAGTATTATGTTTGTGCTTTGAGTGTGCTTATGCTGTTCTTGTTGGGGATCGCTTTTGCGTGTGCTTATATAAGGGGCGACCGTTCGATTTGCAGGTTGCTTCTCTCTCGCGGTTATACAGAGGGAGTACAGCTGTCATGTGAATATGCGGCACATTTGATATCAATGCTTGCGTTTTCTTTCATTATATTTTTTTTGGCATTGGGCGGCATGGCTGTGACGAACACAGAACTTGTCGATACTGTCGGGTACGAGAACATACTCGGTGTTTTGATTCGCCTGTCGGCGGTCGTTGTAATGATCTCAGCGTTTAATATAATGATATTCGAGATGTTTGACGATTTGGTCAGCGGTGTTCTGGCTCATTTTTTCATCAGCCTTTGTATGTGTTATGTATCCGGATGTATGTATCCGATCTATTCTTTGCCAAAGATCCTGCAGTCTGTTTCGGCACTTTTGCCGGCAGGCATCGCCAGAGAGTATATCGGCGGTGCATTTACATACGAGTCTTGTACGTCACAGCTGTTCTTGATGGCGTTTTACAGTGTGCTGTTTTTCCTTGTTGCTTACGCTCTGAGAACCGCCAAAACTCGTTTTAGGGTGGGGTGATTACATGAGTAAGATACTGTATTGGTTTTTTATGCTCAGCTTACGTTTGTATAAAAAACTTTCGTTTTTGATCATACTTGCTCTGATACCTGTCAGCGTGGTCGCATTGAGCTATGCGGCAGAGCAGCAGAGCGGTTTTGTGAATATTGTACTTTGTGCTACTCGGGAGTCTGACCCGGTGTCTTCTGCGGTGATCGGTGAATTGATGGAAGAAGAGTCTATTGTCAGCTTCAGCGTGGCAGAAGATCCGAGATCTGCCATGGATGCTGTCATACACGGACAGGCGGATGAAGCGTGGATATTTTCTGAGGACTGCGAGCAGGGACTGGCGGATTATGCCTCTGTATCTTCATCAGAAAAGCCGTTTGTCAAAATCATCGGTAGAGAGGATAACGTCTTTTTGCGTCTTACACGTGAGAAACTGTCCGGTGTGCTTTTCAAGCACTGTGCAAGGGCATATTATATCAGCTATTCAAGGGATATTTCACGCTCGCTCAGCGAACTTTCAAGCGAGGAGCTTTTTAGGTATTTCGATCAGGTCAGCATCACGGAGCAATTGTTTGTGTTTGGCGACAATAACTCGCATGAGAGTACCGCATCTGTCTCATCCGACTATATTACCTCACCGATCAGAGGCCTTCTCGGAGTGATAGCTGTAATATGCGGCATGGCTGCCGCTATGTATTACGCAGAGGATGAACGGAGGGGAATGTTCTGCCGGGTGAGAGAGGATAGACGTATATATACGGCGTTTGCTTGTATCAGCGTGGCGGTGCTTCATGTGTGCATCATAAACTACGCGGCTATGGCTTTGACAGGGATAGCACGCAGCTTTTTGGCAGAGCTGGGGTGCATAATACTGTATACACTTTGTGTCAGCTCATTTTGCACGCTTGCACTCAGAGTTTTCGGTGATGTAAGGCTCCTTGGTTCTTTTATCATGCCATGCGTGGCAGCTATGATCGTCGTATGTCCTGTGTTCTTTGATTTCAGAAGTGTTCTGGGTGTTTCTTTGCTATTTGCCCCGACATATTTTGTAAACGCCTCATTTGAGTCGTGCTATTATGCATATATGGTGTTGTATAGTACGGTGTGTTTTGTACTGTGCTTTTTTGTGGACAGAGCACGTTATCGTCTTCACCGAAAATAATAATGAATAGAGCCGTTCGTGTCTGATGTTCATCGCACACGGACGGCTCTTTTTGACTATTTGTTTTTTGGACCAGGTATATCAGTCTTCGAGCAGGATATTTCTGATAGACTCTATTTCTTGCTCGGTCACGCCGATATCTTCGATGAGAAAATTCTTGATCTTCTCTTGTATAGTGTCTCCTTCATATCCCTGGAGATTGTTGCGGACTATGTCCAGATAGTGGTTCGTCGCGTAGCTGCTTTGCCTGAATGCAGTCAGTTGATATTCGGTCAGCATCTGCTGCTCAGACATATTCAGCAATCCTTGGAGAAGGAAGATGACAGTACCTGTACGGTCTGCACCGTAAGTGCAGTGAATGTAGATGGGATAGTTTTTTGGGTTTGCCAGATCTGAGAATATATCCTTTAGCGATTGCTTGTATGAATCGTTGAAAATCTCGCCGTATGTCGGAGCAGTATAGAAACGGTGTCGTGTTTCAGATCCGAATCGTGAAACATACCGCCCTGAGAACAGGGTCTGCTCTCGCAGATCCATTTCGAATACAAAACCGAAATCGCTTTGTATTTGCTCTATATGATCAGCGTTTAAGTAATAGGAGTTCAGTACCAGTCCGTCTATTTCGCTTCCTCGTATGATATATCCCTGTTTGACGGTCTTGTTATCAAGAGTGGTATATCCTCCGATGTCACGTGTGTTATGAACTCCGGGGAAGTACAAAAATCTCGTTGACTGTGCGGTTTTGAAGCTGCCTAAGTGTTCGTTGCCCTGTGACTCAACTTTGTAATAATACACAGTACCTGTCTTCAGGTTGTCTATTGCCAGAGACTGATTGTCAGCTGACAGAATATACGTGCGTGAGTTTGTCAGATCAGCGTTTTCACTCAGATGCAGCACGCCTCCTTCGCCTGAAAGCGTGTATTTGAAAACAAACGGTAAGTAAGGATTCCCTCCGCCCAGAGCCTCTGTTACAGTACATTTGCCGTCATAGAGCTGCTTTGCCTCAGACGTACACAGAAGTACCTCTGAGTCAAAAGATGGCAGAGAGAGTTCGCTTTTGGATGAGTTTTGATCATCGGTGCCTGAGTTCGTCCCGCCCGGTCTGTCCGGTATGAGGTAGGATGCGGCACACAGTACAGCTACCGCCAAAGCAGCCGAGATCACTATGGCAATATTCTTCTTTTTGATCTTTCTTTTTTTCTTCTTTGTGCTGTTTTTCTTTGAGGATTTGAGCTTTTTCGGTGGAAGGTAAGATCCTTCTATGAGCTTGCCGTCGTCACCGAATGTATATGTTCCGTGTTTTAGCAGGCCGTTTGTCATTTCTGTATGGACTACATGCACTCCCTTTATCGGGATGCCTCCTCTGCCGATGTAGTATATGTCACCGTCAGACTCGATCACGCCTGCATGATAGGGTTCTCCGTGTTTATAATATATAAGCCCGTCATTCTCAAAAATTAGTCCTTCTTTCATGTTTCCTCGCATATATATCGTAGTTGATAGACAGAACACGTCAATCTCCTTCATTATACCACATTTTTTATTGCAATGCAATATCAAAAAGCTTTCTGTTTTAGATTGTACGCTTTTATTTTTCACTGCAAAGCTCATAGGCTCTCTTTGGCTTCAGGTTGACAATAATTTAGGTGTATGGTATACTTAGATATCAAACTTTAATTTGTTTGGAGATATGAATGAAACCTGTATTATACGTTGTAATTCCTTGCTATAATGAGCAAAAAGTTCTGCCCATCACCGCACCTATGTTTTTAGCTCAGTTAGAGAAGATGCAGTCAGATGGTTTGATATCTTCTGAGAGCAAGGTGATGTTTGTAAATGACGGAAGCAAAGACGGTACATGGCAGATAATATGCGATCTTGCCCGGGATAATGCCGCGTTTGTCGGTATATCTCAGAGCAGAAACAGAGGACATCAGAATGCCGTGCTTGCGGGACTTATGGAGTCTGCCGACAAGTGCGATATCACTATATCCATCGACTGTGACGGACAGGATGATATTGGCTGCATGGAGGAGATGGTCAGACAGTACCTTCAGGGATGCGAGGTCGTTTACGGTGTCAGAAGCAGCCGAAAGAGCGATACCTTCTTCAAGAGGACGACCGCTCAGGGCTTTTACAGACTTATGAACCTTATGGGTGCAGAGGTAGTATACAATCATGCAGATTACAGATTGATATCCTCGAGAGTTCTTCGTGAGTTTGGAAAGTTCGAGGAGGTAAATCTGTTCTTGAGAGGCATGATACCTTTGGTCGGATTTAAGTCTACCTCTGTATATTACGAGAGACACGAGAGGGTGGCAGGCGAGAGCCATTATCCTCTTAGTAAGATGCTGGCACTTGCCTTTGACGGTATTACCAGCCTTTCGGTGAAGCCCCTCAGACTGATATCGGGCTTGGGAATAATAATGTCTGCGGTCAGCTTGGCAGGAGTTATTTGGGCATTGATATCCAAGTTTTGCGGATATACAATAGACGGATGGACAAGTATCGTTTTTGCGGTATGCCTGTTTTGTTCGATGCAGCTTGTGTGTCTTGGCGTGATAGGTGAATATGTGGGCAAGATCTACATGGAAGTTAAGAGAAGACCACGGTATATCATCAGCGACAGAACGTATGATGCTTCTACGGACAAGGATCAGTGATCTGATGTGTGTTGAATATAGGAGAAAGTCATGAAACAAATAATAAAACGGTTGGCTACCCCGGAAAAGTTATTTTTCCTTGCGTGTTGTGTTTTTTCAGTTATTATTTCGTATTTTGTCACCCAAAACTGCATTGACTCCGATGCATCGAGCGAGCTCGTACTCTCAAGCCACCTTGCACAGACCGGCAGGATAATGTCACGGGATTGGGGTTATTCTACTGAATTGAGAGTTCTCAATACTCAGCTCGTTTATGCTCCGTTGTTTTTTGTATTTGAGAGTTGGCACTTGGTTCGCTTTTTCGGAGCTTTGATACTGCAGGGAATACTTGTGGCATCGCTGTATGCCTTTGTGCATCTGGTGTCTATAGACAAAAAAGTATTCTACTGGAGTGCGGGGTTGTATCTGCTGCCTGTCAGCGTGTGTTACGGAAGAATAGTACTGTATAACTGCTATTACATACCTCATATAGCCATTTCACTGTGTATAGTGGGACTGGTATTTGCAAAAAGCAAAGAAAATGCCGGAAAACAGGATATAATAAGATCAATATGTTTGATCGTATTGTCATTTTTGGGAGGACTTGGCGGAGTCAGACAGATGCTGATGACTCATGCACCTGTGATACTGGCGGTGTTTATCTATTATTTCATGGACGATTTTGTGTGTCGGAAAAAAGACCGTGCTTATGAAAAAAAGCGTCTTGTTTATTTTGGGAATGCAATCGTATCCTCTGCGTTTTTCTTTTTCGGCTTTTTGATAAACTCACTCTATTTTTCTAAGATATTTGAGTATAGTGACTATACAGGTAGCAACATCGGGCTTTTGAGCGTTGATAAGATAAAAGATATATGCTACGGCTATTTTCATCATTTTGGCTTTAGGGATGAGATCAAACTGATGACTGTACTCGGAGTATTGTCGGTGCTCGGAGTATTCTTGGGCATAGCGTGTGTTATTGTTTCGATAGTCGGAATAGCCAAGTATAAAAAGGATATGGATGTCAGCCGTGCACTCCCATGTGTGTTTTTTATCTCCTACGTTGCTGTAATGCTGTTGGTGTTTGCAGTTTTAGGAAAAGGTTTTTATTTCGTTTTATACTTTACCCCTGTTGTTGCATGGATGATACCTGTGTTTTCGTTGCAAGCAGTTAATATACCCAAAGAAACTTCAGCTTTGAACCTCGGACGGATACTGCCTTGTGCCGCAATGGTTATTATCATGCTCAACGGCGTGATCAACGGTGTGTATTATCTCGACCACACAAAATTTGAGCAAAAATATGAAGGACTCGTATTCAAGGACAGAACCATTGTTGAAAAACTCGATCCTGTTGTGGATTTTTTGAAAAATAACGGCTATGAGCGTGGATATGCTACGTTTTGGAACGCAAATGTAGTCACGGAAATGTCTGATGGAGCGGTAAGATTTGTCAATGTGCACTTCGATAGCTCCAAGGGAGCGATAACATACAATCCATGGCTGACACTCAAGACCAACCGTACTCTTACGGGAACAAAAGACTTTGTACTGCTCGAGGCAGACTGCAAGGCTGTTTTTGAGCTGAGAAACGATCTGTCGGGATGCGAGCTTGTTTACTCTGATGACTCGTACATTGTGTACGAGATCAAGTCGTAGCTTTGTTTTCTGTCTTCGAAAGACAGTCGTAAGTGGAAATTCTATATACTTATACAAAAAAGCTCTCGGTGCACACAAAAGTGTTGCCGGGAGCTTTTTTCGCAAAATGAATGATCATAGTAGGTTTTGGCTTATGTATAATTCGGAAGACAGACAAAAAATGCATATTTTGGGTATCGTTACGAAAAAATACAGCAAAAAGCGTGTCAAACCGACAGAAAAAATGGCATAACCGATTGATTTACATTAAATTGTATGATATAATTGCCTATGTGTGTAAATTGGATTTTTCAGTATGTCGATGACAGTGACAATGAGTAAACAGGAGAGAAGAAATGATCAGATTTTTTAATAAACTTTACAAAGACAGCCGCAGTGCATTTATGTCTGTCGTAAAAGACAAGCTCGCCTGCGGAGAGCGTATGTTTATTGTGACAGCAAACCCTGAAGCATTCATGTCAGCAGAGAAGGACAGCGAGGTAGAGGCACTTCTTCTTGATGATGCAACTACGGTAGTTGCCGACGGTATAGGAATTGTGAAGGGTGCAAAGAAGATAGGCATTGATATAGCTGAACGTATTCCCGGAGTTGATATAGCTCAAAAGCTCTTTGAGTACGGAAATGAGCTCAAGAAGACTGCATTTTTTTTGGGTGCGAAGCAGGAGGTCATTGATGCTCTCTGTAAGGTAATAGAACAGGATTATCCGGGGTTGAAGGTCGTCGGAGCCGTCAACGGCTACGTTGATGATAAGGATGCTGTTTTTGAACAGATAAAAGCACAAAAACCCGACATTGTGCTTGTTGCCCTAGGTATTCCGGCACAGGAAAAGCTGATATACAAGCATCTGAAGGATTTTGACTCGGGTATATTTGTCGGAGTTGGCGGCAGCTTTGATGTTTTGAGCGGTACAAAAGCCAGAGCACCCAAATTCTTTATAGACCACAATCTTGAATGGCTCTACCGCATCGCCAAGGAACCTTCGAGAATTAAACGCTTTTATAATAACAATATAAAATTTCTCTTAAAGCTAAAAAAGTAAAAATTCTGAGTAAGACTGGAGAAAGACCGTGAAGAAGATAAGGGTTATGAGTATTTTCGGGACGCGTCCCGAGGCTATAAAAATGGCACCGCTCGTCAAGGAACTCGAACGCAGGGAAGAGATAGAGAGTATTGTGTGTGTTACAGCTCAGCACCGCGAAATGCTTGATCAGGTGCTTGAAACTTTTGAAATAGTGCCGGATTACGATCTTGATATTATGAAGCAGGGACAAAGCCTGTCTGATATAACCACACGTGCTCTTATAGGAGTTGACGGTGTTATCAAGGAGGCAAAGCCGGATATCGTGCTTGTGCACGGAGACACATCTACAACATTTGCCGGGGGACTTGCTGCCTTTTACAATCAGGTAGCCATCGGCCATGTTGAGGCGGGACTGCGAACCTACAACAAGTATTCGCCTTACCCCGAGGAAATGAACAGACAGATGGTCGACTGTATGACAGACATGTATTTTGCTCCGACCGCACTTTCAAAAGACAATTTGATAAAGGAAAATGTCGATGAGAGCAAGATATATATCACAGGCAATACCGCAATAGATGCTATGAGCACAACAGTAAAGCAGTCCTACTCACATCCTCAGCTTGACTGGCTGGGAGGAGATAAGATGATACTTCTGACAGCTCACCGAAGAGAGAACCTCGGAGATCCCATGAGAAGCATTTTCAGAGGTATACGCAGGGTGCTTGACGAGGTGGAAGGAATAAAGGTAATTTATCCCATCCACAAGAACCCTCTGGTACGGGCAGTGGCTGACGAGATATTCGGAGATTGCGACCGAGTGAAGCTTATCGAGCCCCTTGAAGTGTTTGATTTTCACAACTTCCAGAATGTGGCACATCTGATCCTTACAGACAGCGGCGGAATACAGGAGGAAGCACCGTCACTCGGAAAGCCTGTGCTTGTTCTGCGTGATACTACAGAACGTCCCGAGGGAATTGCCGCGGGAACGCTGAAGCTTGTAGGAACTGATGCGGATGCGATATATAGGGAAACTATGCGTCTGCTCACCGACAGCCGAGAGTATGAAAGAATGAGCCGTGCGTCGAACCCTTACGGTGACGGACACGCAAGCGAGCGTATAGCCGATGCGATAATTGCTAAATTCAACGCTTGAAATATTTAAATCTTTTAGGTTTGGGAGTGATCTTTTGAACAATAAAAATGAGCAATATAAAAAGCTTTTGCGTTCTTTGTTTACGACGGTATTGGTAGTTGCGGAAACTTATATTTTTTCGCTGGCTTGGATATCTGAATACAACAACTATATAGTAGTGCCTTTTGTCCAGAGAGGACATTGGTTTTTCTATTTTGTTTATGTTATTCTGTTTTGCATATTTCTTAATTCATTTGACGGACTGAAGTACGGTACCTATCTTCCGGCAAACTTGGTTATAGCCCAGATACTGGCTACCGTTGCTACGGCTTTCATTATTTATCTTCAGATCGTGCTTATGGCGGCGAAGTTTGTCACGGTAATACCGCTGATATATATGGTATTGGCTGATTTTGTGGTGATACTCGCGATAATTTTCGGTGGAAACTGGCTGATGAAGAAGATATTCCCCCCGAAAAAGACTATACTTATCTATGACAGCTACTCTCCGGAAGTATTTATTGAAAAGGTAAAATTCAGAAAGGACAAGTTTGTCATTCACGAAACTGCCAATGTTTCGGAAGGTATAAGCAGCCTCGAGAATAATATTAAGAATTACGATTGCGTCATAATATACGATGTTCATTCTGAGCAACGTAACAAGATCCTCAAGATCTGCTTTGAGAACAATATCAGAACATACAGCACTACAAAGGTTTCGGACATTCTTGTTCGCGGAGCAGAGAGCCTTCATATATTTGATACACCTCTGCTGCTTTACCGTAATATCGGACTTACTTTTGAGCAGAAGGTGCTCAAACGTACACTGGATATAGTTGTATCTTTGATCATGCTGGTGCTTACGTCTCCCTTGCTTCTCATATCTGCTATTGCTATCAAACTTCAGGACGGAGGCCCTGTTTTCTTTAGACAGGAGAGAAGTACGATAGACGGAAAGGTGTTTCGCATACACAAGTTCAGAAGCATGATAATCGACGCCGAGAAGGACGGAGCTCCGAAGCCTGCACAGGACCACGATCCCCGTATAACTCCGGTTGGAAAGATACTCCGTGCGTCCCGCCTTGATGAGCTTCCTCAGCTTATTGATATTCTGGTTGGAAACATGAGCCTCGTAGGACCTCGTCCGGAGCGTATCGAACATACAAAGCAGTATTCGGAGGAGATCCCTGAGTTTGTGTACCGACTGAAGGTACGAGGAGGACTCACAGGGTATGCACAGCTGTACGGAAAGTATAATACCACACCTTATGATAAGCTACAGTTGGATCTTATGTATATCCAAAACTATTCATTTTTGCTTGATATCAAGCTTATCCTCATGACGGTCAAGATCATGTTTATGAAGGAAAGTACCGAAGGCTTTACCAAGGAAAACAGCCAGAAGATCACGGACAAGAGTCAAGAACAGTAACTGTATGCGAGGGTTTGAAGCTTTTGCCGCTATGAAAAACAATTTAGAGATCCCTCTCGGTGCAGACAGCACCGAGAGGGATTTTTATCGCGTTGCGGTTATAGCTGTTTTTGACCGCATGTGACACACGAAAAAACAACACAAAAGACTATAAAAATGTAAAATCCAATCGAAAAATACTTGCTATATCAGAGCTGTCATGGTATAATGACTCTGTAGAGTCTGTTCACTTTGATTACAGACTATTTTTTGAAAATTTTGGATTGGGTTGGTGATCATCATAAAAGGAATAATTTCTAAAAAAACGTTTTTGATGGGACTTACGGGTTTTGTTGTTCTTCAAATATTTATAGATATGTACAGGGTGTTTTTTGAGAGCAAGTATCAGATATTCGGAATTGCGTTGCCGGAGCTGATCAATCTTCTTTACTTAGCGGTGTTGACCGTGGCGTTTTTTGCGATCAATTATAAAACGCCGAAAGTACTTGTGCCGGTGTGTATCTATACGGTCGCTTTATCGGCTTATATGGTATTTCATATTGTAAATGTAACAGGTTTTGATCAAAATATTCTTTCGGGTTCTGAGCTTAATTGGTTTAAAGAAGTATATTTCATTATAAGAACATATTTGATTCCTGTTTATGTATTTTATTATTTTATATGCAGTGATATGGATCTGTCCTGTTTTAAAAAGTTGGTCAATGTACTGTCATTGGTTATAAGTTCCAATATCATTTTGACAAATGTATTCAAGGTGTCATTCATTTGTTATTCCAGTACTTTGGAGAATAATTCATTTATTACAAGAAATATCTTCGAGTGGTTTTATAATCCGGATATAGAAACTCCTTCTTTCATGACATCAAAGGGTTGGTTTTACATGGGAAACCAAATAGGACTGATACTGTTGATGCTTTTGCCTTTTGTTATAATGAATGCGGTTGAAAAGGGCAAGCTCGCAAGCTACATAACCGTGTTTTTGAATGGATTGGCAATGATCATTGTCGGAACAAAAGTTGCTACGCTGGGGTGCTGCGTAGTTATGATCTCCGGACTGATCATCGCATTGGTGTTCGGTGCGGGACTCAAGCAGTTTGAGTTTAAATCCAAAAGTATTATTATATATGCAACAATAACCGCGGTGTGTATGACAATAGTTCCGTTTTCACCAATGTTCGCTCTGCAGGAGGAACGATCCGAAGCGTACGAGGTTACAGATGAGCAGGAAACGGTAATGGAACAGATCGGAAACAGCTTTGAAAGTCTTCAAAGGCCACAGGTAGGTGAGACAGAGAAGGATCCCGAGACTATAAAAAAAGAATTAGAGGAATTTAAAAAGTCATTCTGTGAGTATGTCAACACCAGTCCGTATTTCTTCGGTGTTGACCCGGAATTTCTAGAGCTGTTCCCGATGGAAGAAAATTTTGATTTTTGGTATAACATAGTTATTAACAGTAATTACGAACAAGTCAATTACCGCAATTTGAAGTCTGCAATCTATGAAGAAGTACTCCGAGTTAATGGAAACGAGACGGCTGACCGCTTTTTGGGCATCGGTTATATATCGAATTTCCCATATTCCGAGCGTGATTTTGTGTCTCAAAATATATGGTTTGGGTATATCGGGACGGCTTTGCTTGTAGGTCCGTATTATCTGTTGGTTGCTTGGGGAATACTGTTGGCTTTGAAAAGAATTAAAACATGCTTTATATACCAAAATGCCTTTTTTGCACTATCTATAGGTGCGTCAACGGTATTGTCGATTCTGGCAGGGCATTTGTTTTTTGGAGTTTTTTCGATTACGGTGTTTGCATTCGTTTCGGCAGGCTTTTTAAGGTTCCAAACAGAAAGGTACAACAATCGATGAAGAAGATTCTGTTTATCATTTATACTCATAGTTTGGGTGGCGGAGCGGAAAGAATTTTTTCTAACGTTCTTAATGGACTGGCGGCAAAAACAGATTATAAAATATCTGTATTGGAGTATGCAAAATATGGCGTGAAAGAAGAAAAAATTGATAGCAGAATAAAAATACTCAAGCCTATTGTGGATATGCAAAAATCATCAAAGGTGGAGAAGGCAATCAAATACGCTATGGTTCATTTGTGTCCGCAACTTCTCAGATCTTGGTATGTAAAAGAGAAATATGATGTTGAAATTGCCTTCAATTACCAGATACCGTCATTTTTACTTAGCTCGAGCAAAGATGTATATAAGGTTCAATGGAATCACGGAGATGTGTATGATCTGAAGGATAACGCATTCAAACGCTTTTTGCAGAATTTGAGCTATAAAAAAGCTGATAGAATAGTGGCGATCTCTAATAATACCAAGAGATCCATACTTGAAGTATTCGGGCAGCATGCAAAAAAACTCGGAATTATCTACAACGGGACAGATGTTGATTTAATAATAAAAGAGTCAGACAGCCCGACAGATATCAAATTGAAAGATAATTCGCTTGTGTTTTTGGGAAGAATAGAACCGGGAAAGGACCCGATGAGATTAGTCAAGTATACAGAGCGACTAATTAATGAAGGGGTTGAAGTCAATCTGTATTTGCTCGGAGTCGGCGTTCAGCAGGAGGAGCTGTTCGATTATATCCGGTCTTCCGGTTTGGATGACAGGATTTTTATGCTCGGTTATATTAAAAACCCATATCCGATAATCAAACAAAGTGCAGCGATATGTATGCTTTCAAAGACAGAAGGCTTTCCTACCGTTTTTACAGAGGGGATGGCATTAGGAAAACCTTTTATCAGCTCCGAAGTTGGAGGGGTAGAAGAGCTCTCCAACGATGGCAAGTGCGGTGTTGTTGTGGCAGACTATGATGAGTTCAAACAAGCAGTGTTAAATGTGGTAGTTGACTCCGAGAATAACGGTCGCATGAGTGTTGCCTGCAAAGAACACATCAAGATGTTTTCTTATGATGAGCAGATAAAAAACACTATTGGATTGATTGAACAGATCTAGGAAATCTACTATGAAAAAGAGAAGTGTAACTGAAAACATATTTTTTAATATGCTTTATCAGGTGTTGGTGACGGTTTTACCGATCCTTACAACACCGTATATTGCAAGAACACTGGGTCTTCATTCTAACGGTATACATTCTTTTACCGAGAGCATTGTAACCTATTTCATAATTTTCGGAGCGATAGGAACGTCTCTTTACGGCATTAGAAAGATAGCGTATGTACGTGACAACGAGGAGGAACTTGCAAGAACAGCAAAGGAATTGATATTGCTCAGGGTCGTTTTGATGTTGCTGACTCTGGCTGTATATGTTCCTATGCTGTGCATCAACAATCAGTATGCTGTAATATATCGTATTCACGTTATCAATATAATTGCCAACGGACTGGACATTACGTGGTTTTATCAGGGCGTCGAGGATTTTAAAAAGGTTACGATCAGAAACTTGGTTGTAAAGCTGCTGTTTGTTATTTGCCTGTTTTTGTTCATCCACGAGCCAAACGATCTGCCGGTGTATGTATTATTGACCGTGATCAGCAGCTTGATCGGAAATTTGATCATGCTCATATATTTGCCGCAATATGTAGATCTGAAAAAGGGCAAAGGCATAAGGATCCTTTCGCACCTGAAGCCGAGTCTATTGTTGTTTGTGCCTCAGGCAATGAACTATATTTATGTGCTCATTGACCGCAGCATGCTCGGATGGATGATTGATACCGATAATGTGGGACTGTATGACCAGGCACAGCGAATTGTCAGAATGGTAACGGCGATATTGCAGTCTGTCGGTTACGTCATGATGGCAAGAGTGGCAAATCTCACAATGAGCAATGACAGAGAAGGCATAGCAGCTTACGCCCGCAAATCCGTAAACTTTAATCTGTTTGTTGCTTTCCCGGCTATGTTCGGTATTCTGGGGGTAGCGGACGATTTTATTCCGTTTTTCCTCGGCGGAGAGTATGTAGGCTCGATATCTATTTTGAGAATACTCAGTGTATTGGTGTTCCTTACCTCAATGAACAGTCTGATGGGCGTGCAGCTGCTGATTCCCATGGGCAGGGAAAAGATCTATACTGTTGCAACTACCGGCGGTGCTGTAGTAAGTGTACTGGGAAACCTTCTATTGATACCGATGATAGGAGTCCACGGTTCCGGTGTGGCATGTATTCTGGCAGAGTTGACTGTGTTTACCATCTCTTATTGGAATTTAAGGGACATGTTCAGCTTGAGGGTGATAATAAAGGACAATTACAAGATCCTATGCGGTTCTTTGCTGATGTTTTTAGCGGTACGGCTCATTGCTGTGTTGGAGATGAACATAGTGCTCAAGCTGCTTTGTGAGCTCGGAGTCGGTGCGGCTGTTTATTTCGCCATAGCTCTCATAACAAAAAACGAGACATTTTTGATGCTTCTTGACAAAGTTACAGGCTTTGCAAAAAGAGCATTAAAAAAGTAAATAGGGGAAAAGATGAAAATTAGCTTGATCATTCCGGTGTACAACGTTGAAGATTATCTTGGCAGGTGTCTTGACTCTGTTGAAAAGCAGACGTATAAGGATGCCGAAGTCATCATTATCAATGACGGAAGCACCGATAATTCATATAAGATAATCGAAGAGTATGTCTCCCGAAACGACAATTTCACATGTTATACGATTGAGAACAGCGGTCTTGGCGGTGCGAGAAATTACGGAATGGAAAGGGCAAAGGGAGAGTATATAGTTTTTCTTGATAGTGATGACTATATAGCGTATGACTGCCTCGAAAAACTCATCGCCGCCGCAGAGAACAATGACAGCGATATTGTAGTGTGCAACAACTATGATGTAAAAGAAGACGGCACTGTTATATCTTTGTCGCAGAGCTATATAAAAAACAAAACAACGTCTCTCGCAGAGTCTCCGTTAATATTGCTTAATCGCCCTTGTGCTTGGGCAAAGATGTACCGCAGAGCTCTCATTGAAGGTTTGAGTTTTGTGTCGAGAGTTTGGTATGAGGATATGAGACTTATACCGAAATTGTATCAGAGAGCTTCAAAGATTACATTTATTGACGATGCATTGTTTTACTATGTGCAGAGAAAAGGCTCCATTATGAATAATTCAAAGGCAACAAGAAACCTGGAGATCATTGAGGCGTTCGAGGATCTTGTTTCTTACTATGAGAACGCGGGGGTCTATTCTCAGTTCCGGTCGGAGTTTGAATATTTAGTAATTGACCATATTGCAGTAGCCGCCGTAACAAGAGTAGTTTTGAGCAATGCCGCAGAGAAACGGGCTGTGATAAAGAAGCTGCAGGATTACGTAACCCGCTTTGAGGGACTTGGCAGTAATAAGTATATTTCTTATCTCGGATTTAATAAGAAGCTCGTTTGGTTTTTTAACAGACACAAGCTCTATTTCCTTACTGCTCTGTGCATGAAAGCTAAAAGTATTTTAAAGTAGATTTCAAGATGGAGAACAAAATGTCAGATCAAAAAAGAATAATTATTCCCACGGGTTATATGGGATCGGGTTCTTCGGTCATCACTGATCTTATGAGCGAGGTCGAGGGTGTTGATGTAAGCCGCGGCACCTTTGAATATGTGTTTTTGCATTGTCCTAACGGAGTTTTTGATCTGGAGGACAAGCTGCTTGTAGGCAACAACGCTGTGCGAAGTGATGAGGCTATTCATTCGTTTGAGAAAACGATGAAGCAACTCTATGATAAAAAGTACTGGTGGGTAGGAAACTACAAAAACAATATCGGTGAGAATTTCTGGCAACTGACAAAAGAGTATATTGATGATATAACTGAAGTAGAGAGCGAGTATTTTTGGTATTATCAGGAAAATACAAATATCAAAATGTTCTTTAAACTTTGTGTAAATAAACTCATTAAATTACTTACACTCAACAAGTACGAACCGAAGAAGGTATTAGCATACGAACCCATGAGGCTTTCTT
Source organism: Eubacteriales bacterium (assembly GCA_045580775.1). Lineage (GTDB taxonomy): Bacteria > Bacillota > Clostridia > Oscillospirales > CAG-272 > JAZMZS01. The sequence continues at coordinate 13,442 of JAZNOK010000186.1, read as the reverse complement.
TTATAGAGCCTGAGAGGTTTTATGAAACGTCAAAAAAGTATATTTACAAGGTGCTGAATACTGCGGGTTATTCAGAAGGGAGCATTCTGTTTGATCAGTTGCTTTTGCCTTTTAATTTGTTTAGGTTTGAGCACTATTTTGACGAGGATGCTTATGTGTTTGTAATAGAGCGAGATCCAAGAGACGTGTTTATCAGCAACAAGTACTATTGGTCAAAGACCAACGGCGTAGTTCCGTATCCTACCGACGTGCATGCTTATTGCAAATACTACAGAAGCTTGAGAAAAATGGAAACCCCGGTGTCATCTGAGAGGATCTGCAGGATCAAGTTTGAGGATCTGATCTACAATTACGATGAGACTGTAGATATGATATTTGACAAGCTTGGATGGGATAAAAAGTCCCATACTGCAAAGAAAACAAAATTTGATCCCGCCAAGTCTATTTTTAATACGCAGTTATATCTAAAGGACCAAAAGCTCCGTGCAGAGGCAGATATTATTGCCGGAGAGCTGAGCGAGTATCTTTATGATTTTCCATACGAGATAGAGCATAAGGACAATGGCGTTTTCTAGGAACTTGCTTAGGCAAAAAATAAATACTATCAGGTTTGTGAAATGAAAAAAGAAATATATATCACCGCATTGCACTTGGCACATGGCGGAGTAGAAATGGCAATCTCGCTTATGAGCAATGCATTTGTCAGACGAGGTTACTCTGTGACAATACTATCTCTATACGATCTTGGTGAGCCTGCGTATTCTATCTCTACCGATGTTAACATAGAATACTTGACCGATGTAAGACCGAACAGGGAAGAGTTTGCTTCTGCTATCAGAAGCAAAAACCCGATCAAAATTCTCAAAGAAGGTCTATATGCTCTAAAGGTCCTGAGGTTGAAGAAAACAGCACTTGTGAAAAGAATAAAAGCAATCGACGATGGCATTATTATATCAACCAGAAATGAGCATTCTGTATTACTGTCAAAGTACGGAAACGAAAAAGTGAAAAAAATAGCACAGCTCCATCACGATCATTGTTTTGACGGACGACTGCTGTCGGATATCAAAGAGAGATACAAAAGAATTGACTACTTTGCTCTTTTGACAGATCGGCTCACGGGTGAAGTTGAAAAAATGATGGAGGGAGTAAACACTCACACGCGTTGTATTACTATAGAGAACTTCCTTGATCGGTGTGAATGCAGTGTTGATTTAGAGAAAAAAGAAAAACAGATCGTGGCGGTCGGTCGTCTGCACACAGTTAAAGGCTTTGACCGATTGCTTAGGATATGGAAGGAAACTTCGCATACACACCCTGATTGGCAGTTGGTCATAGTCGGTGACGGAGACGAAAGACAAAGGTTGCATGAGCTTGCTCAGGATCTTGGCATAGGTGGCTCAGTAACATTTACCGGAGCCCTTGAGCATGAAAAAGCCATGGCTGTTATGCTGGAGTCGTCTGCCTATGTAATGACCTCTCACTCTGAAGGTTTTCCGTTTGTGCTGATAGAGGCTATGTCTTGCGGATTGCCGGTGGTATCGTTTGATGTGAGGGTAGGACCGGCAGCAATTGTAAATGACAAAATAAACGGACTTTTGGTAGAGGATAACGATCATGATGCTTTTAGTGCATCTTTGTGTCGGCTCATGGATAATGAGGCATTGAGGCTTGAATATGCAAAGAATGCACTTGAACGTGCAAAGGACTTCACCGAGGAAAAAATAGTACAAAAGTGGATGTCCGTTTTTGAATCTTAAGAATAAAAAACACCGATAAAAATGCTTTTTTATCGGTGTTTTTTGCATAGTGTTGTTTGATAGACTTCTACTTTGACAGCATTCGGTAACCATAGAAGAAAGATGATATCAAGCGGAACGGTTGCGGTTTTTCTTTAACTGCCTAAACGGAAAGCAATGTACCACAAAAGTCGAACAACTTTGGGGTACATTGCTTTTTTATCGCTGAGCAAATCTGCGTAATATATTCGCAGTTTGACTCTGCCTGTTGATCAATAAGAATGGATAGATGGAAAATCGTGCTTGTGTAACCTTCTATTCTGACAATATCCAGTACTTGCAAAAAACAGTTGAAAGATGGTTACGCTGTATTCCTTTATAGACACAAACAGATCAATCCTTTGTGTCGTCAGGAGCCTTTTTTTCTTTTAAAAACAGCTTGGCATCTTTTATGAAGCTGGCAGTGATCAACACGATGACAAGTCCGATCGGGAATGCGGCGATGATACTGACGGATTGCAAATTGTTCATGGAGCTGTCAGAAAAGATAAGTGCAATCGGCAAGAGTATCAATAGGATACACCACATGAACTGAATTCCTTTATGCGGCATTTTGTTTGGCCCAAGCTTGTTATAACTGTAACAAGAACCAATAAGTGCGATCGAATCAAACGATGTAGCGTAAAAAGCAATCATAGTAAGCAATACAACAATGAGCACTACCGGAGCTGCAGGAAGGGCTTTTATCATCTCAATAATAACCCCATATATATCTCCTGATTCATTATACACTGCAATAAAATCTGCTTTTCCTGTAAGTTGAAGTCCCATTGAATAATTTCCAAGAATAATAAAGCTCAGCAGGGTAGAACCAACACCAAACGCATAACCTCCTATGATCGTTTGACGAATGGTACGTCCTCTTGAAATTGTACCGATGAAAAACGGTGCCGCAACACACCAAACCATCCAATAAGCCCAATAGAAAATGGTCCAGTTTTGAGGGAAAGAGTTATCACGAAGCGGGTCGCTGTAGGTTGCCAGTCCAAAGAAATTGTTGATCATCTTACCTATGGACTCCACTCCTGTCTCGATAATATACCGAGTTTCGCCACCGAAAACAAGAACATACGCCAACAATCCAAAAAACATGAAAATGCATGCTTTTGCAAGGACACTGATCCCTTTGAAGCCGTGCAGAAGTGAATAAGTATATACAACGCATGTTATCAACAAGAGAATGATCGTGATAATACTTCGATTAACTGTGATTCCGAAAACCTCTGTAATGATGGTAGCCATAAGAGGTGTAGCCAAACTGAATGTTGTAGCTGTACCTGCCAGCAAAGCAAAAACAGCCAACAGATCAATAATTCTGCCTAATATCCCATCAGTAAACTTGCCCAAAATCGGACGGCATGCTTCGGAATACTTTTGCCGCTCTCGGTTTCTTACATGAAGCATAAACCCAAAAGCTACTGCTAAAACAAGATAGAATCCCCACGGAATCAAACTCCAGTGGAATAGCGGGAAAACCCCTGCCCACTCCTGGATCGGACCGAGAGAAGAAACGTGCTCATCTGTTGCATACAGGATCCATTCTGAAAATGAATAAAACAGTATATCTGCAGCCAGACCGGCTGTGAACATCATAGATCCCCAAGTTAAAAAAGAATATTTCGGTTTTTCGTTTTGCCCACCTAAAACAATATCGCCATACTTGGAAAAAGCAATATAAATGGAGCATAAAAAGATTCCGAGACCGATGATCAAATAATAGACCCCCATTGTATCACCCAATAAAGAGCGAATTTGGGAAATAACCTGATTTGATTGATTCGGCAATGCGAAAAACAAAATACTAAGACCAATAACTAAAGCGAGCGGCACAAGAGTAATCATCCAATCAATTTTTTTACTTGTATCCTTTTCTAATGCGTTTTTCACTACAGATTTCCTCCGAATTCTATGTCGTATTTTTTATCTATCATTACCAATTCTTTTAGGGTATCAATTTCTACAACATCGTTATGTTGCATCTCTTTGATGCCGAGCGAATACTCTTTTGGATAACAAAACAAAGCAATGTCGTCCCAATATAGCTGAGAATCATGAGCAAAGGTTTTTTCCAAATGATTTTTTAATCGAGCTCCGTCCTCTGAGTTCCAACGAGAAATACTGTACAACTGCCATCCTGTCTCTCCTCCGTTTCTGCTACAGTCGACAATCGTATTATTTTTAACACTTAATAACCATTCGTTGGTATAAGTATCAGTCCAAACTGCATTATAACCTGATTTTTCAAAAAATGGATCCAGGATCGTTGGATTGAATATCAGTTGATCTCCATCTAATATAATGACATTTTGAAGATGCTCTCTTGCTACGTACAGAGATGAAATATTATTACATGTTGTGTAATATGGGTTTTCGATCAATGTAATATTATCATATTCGTCGCAAAGTGATTGAAATTTTTCTTTCAAATATCCCACAACAATGTAAATTTCGGTGATTCCGTTGAAATAAAGTGCTTTAATAACACTGTCGATCATTCTTTGACCGTTGACTTCTATTAATGGCTTTGGGGTATGGAGAGTGAGTGGATTCAGCCGCTCTCCTTTCCCGGCTGCAAGAATTATCGCTCTTTCTACTTTATACATTCGATCCCTCCTGACTCAGATAGTTTGCAACAATTGAATAATACTCTTTTGCGTATCTGTATTGTTGCAAAGAGTATTCACCAAACTCTACACCAAGATCGCGTTTATATTCGCACCAATTACTCCACAATAATCCGCAAGCGGAAATATAGCAGTATATTTTGATTCTTGTTGTCGGCGTACACTTTCCTGAAAAATACATATCTATCAATGAATCAACCTGTTGACGATCGTACATAGCATATATTGCAAACATAGCAATATCTACATGAGGATCCTGCATAGAAGCATATTCCCAATCTATGAGACGCAGTTCTTCATTGCCTAGATCGTTTGTAAAAATTAGAAAATTGTCCGGCACGGCATCAATATGAGTGAGACAATACGGAGATTTGTGCTTGTCAATGAATTGCTTTAAGGAAAAAGTTCGATTCTTTGTTTGCTCATAATCAACAAATTGTGATTGCCCGGTGATCCAAAGAGATTCATAATAATTTATTCTTTCAAATATGTCGAACTCATGATTTACAAAAAGATTCATTTCGTGAAAACTCTTTAAAAAAGCCATGCACTTTTTTACATCTGATGGGTCTGTACCATCACACACACGTGCGTTTTCAATGAATCGTGTAATTTTATAGCCATTGTCTGGGTTAACATACACTACATCGTCGCAAATATTATTGTGACGAATACAGTTATATACATCTGCTTCATTGATGCGATTTATCAGATTGTTTGTTCCTTCACCCGGAATTCTCATGATATACCGTTTGCCTTTGACAGAAAAAAGGAAGGACCGATTTGTCATGCCTTTTTTTTGAAGAGATATATCAACGATGTCTTCGGGGCGACAATGCAGTTCGTTTGCAATTAACGAAAGAATGTTTGATTGCAACTGTAATGAATCTTCATCAATACTCCGCAGTTGTTCATAGGTGTTGATCTCAATATTGTTTGACGCACAAACAACCTTTGCATACACCTTCATTGTTTCCCCTTCATACAAAGCTTCTTCCCAAAAAGAATTGCCGTATTGAGGATTGCGACACATTATTTCCAGATTTCGAGCAACGAAGGCACCGCTTTCACCGTCGAGATAAGATATGCCAAACATATTGTTTCCGAGTTGGTTTGTTGATGTTTTGATTAAACGGTGTTTTCTGTCGACGCGTACCAGCCCCGAGGAAGACACCTCATCAGTAACCATATACCATGAATAGAGTTCGTTGCTGTTAAAGGGGTTGCTTTTGCACCAAAGATCACATGGAATGATATAACACTCTTGAATATAGTCTTTTACAAGAAACAAAGAATACATATTGTTTCTTTTTGCGTATTGTGGATTGTAGATGAGTTTAATGTTATATTTATCAATTAGAAATTCAAATTTTTCCTTCATATAACCGACAACAACAACTATATCTGTTATACCCACTTCATTCAGTTGGTTGATCTGTCGTTCGATTAAAGTTTCCCCTTTGATCTTCAGCAATGCCTTTGGATATTCAGTATTGATCGGAACCATTCGCATTCCTGCTCCTGCCGCCAGGATAACAGCCCGCTTCGGTTTTTTTTCGTTTAATAGAAGATGGGCTTTGTTAGTTAGTGAAAACTTGTTATCAAGATATCCCTGTTCACACAATTGCTTGAGTATCGTATTGGCGAGCCCAAGGGATAAATTGCAAGAAGCAGAAATAGCACGCTGATTTGTATAGGCGTACTTTTGCAAATGCAAAAGTACCTCATAATGATTTCTGTTCATAAAAAATCCTCTTTCGCAGTTTTTGAACACAAGCCATTATAACACATGAATACAGAAAAAGCAAGTCCTGTTTCAAAATAGTGCAGACTTTTTGCTTTTTATTCTTGATGGCATTAAAAGCAAAACTCCTTTTTCGACAGATAATGTGTTATCCGAGTCGGAAAAGGAGTATATAACTGTATATGAGCATGATAGCTTTTGATTTATGAAAAAAAACCGCATATAGCCGGGCTTTTTGAAAGCTTCCTTCACCGATGCACCGGTGTCAAAGCAGGTGATAAATAAAAAAGGGCAGAGAAATCTGTTCCTTTTTGTATTTATGTGGAGATATTGATTTTTAAGGTTTATTGTGGTAAAATATCTTTGCCGTACTAATTGAATAGAACTATAAAATAGTATTACAAAGAGAAGGGTGTTTTCTTTTGGTACACTTTTGTTGTTTTTCATTATGAATTTGATAAAAATGCAAATTCTATCGGTATGAATGCAGCAATCTTGTTATATTTTAATAGTTTGGATACTATCGGAGTTTGATTTTTTGAGACTACTTCGGCAGCCGCACTTCTTATTTTTTGGAGGAATAAATGAAAAAAGAGTATGTAACTAAAGACAATACATTATGCGGTAAAATGAAAGAGCACGTTCCAATACAATTATATAAACTAATGATCGTTTTTTTTGCGAGTATTTTAGCCTTGACGATTTTCATAAGTAATTACAATACAGCTTCAATATTGGTTTACGCAATTTTAGCATCCTTTGGGGTTGTGATATTCTCAAAAAAATACAACTCTTATTTTGATACAACATCTGATATTAAATTGTTAATTGTTTTATCCGTGTCTTGTTTTCTTCTAAAATTCTTATGGATTTATTGTATGAGAATGGAACCCAAGGCGGATTATTCAACATTTTATTATTCAGCAGTGGATTTGTCGAAGTCATGGCTTTGCCCTAATCGTTATATCGCCCTGTTTCCACACATATTGGGATATTCTACGTTTTTAAGTTTATTCTTTGCATTTTTAGGCGAAAGTGTGTTTTTAGCAACGCTACTGAATGTTATTTTGTCTGTTGTTTCCGGTATACTAATATATAACATTGTTAGGAATATGATTTCTGTTACTGCTGCTGTGTGTGCATATGTTTTATGGATAATCTGCCCATCTCAAACAATTTACAACAGTTTGGTGCTTTCAGATCCTTTATATACTACTTTCATTCTTGCTTTTGTATATCTTGTTGTGGTTATTGCAAAAAAGGAAAAATCATTAAAATGGAACCAAATGTTGTTTTATGGAGTTGTTGCGGCAATAATTTTACAATGCATTAATGTAAACCGACCTATTGCAATGGTGTTGATTTTGGCTATATTTATTTGGGTTTTTGTATTGAGGTTCAAAGAACTATTTCAAAGAGATTTTTTGGTTAAATGGTTGTCATTTTTTGCTGCAATGCTAGTGGTGTATTTTTCTTTAGGAGGATTATGGAACCTATATTTTACATCACGAATTGGAGAAGCACCTGCTTCTGAACCCGGTTATAATATTTATGTAGGTTTTAATGTTAATTCAAGCGGAAGGTGGAACCAAGAAGATTCGGAATTGCTTTTTTCGTACAGTAACCAAGAAGGTGCAACAGCAGAATGGGCTCAAAACCAAATGTTGAATGAGGCTAAAAAAAGAATCACTTCCGGCGAGATAGATTTTACGAATCTTTTTAAAAATAAATTATCCGGTTTCTTGGGAAAAGATTCTGTTTGTGTTAGTTATTGCAGTGATATTATTCAAGAAAATGAATATATGAGTATGATTTGCGATACGTTTTATTATTGTATGATATTATTGAGTCTTTGCGGAGCATATAAAATGTTAAAAACCTCCCATCGAACATCGGCTTTTATTTTACCTTTATATGTGATTGGTATTACCTGTGCACAAATGTTAGTAGAAGTTGCTCCAAGATACCATTATAGCGTTATCCCTTTTCTGATAATGATACCGCAATTTTATTTGTTTAAAAAAAGAAACGGTAGCAAAGCCAAGGAGATATGATAAATGAAACCTACATTATATATGGTTATTCCATGTTACAACGAAGAAAAAGTGTTGCCAATAACAGCACCTTTGTTTTTGGAACAACTTACAGCTATGCAATCGAAAGATTTAATTTCTCTTGAAAGCAAAATAATGTTTGTAAACGACGGAAGTAAGGATAGTACCTGGGAAATAATCAAGCAGTTGTCATGCGAAAACCCATCGTTCATAGGCATTTCTCAAAGCCGCAACCGCGGTCACCAAAACGCTGTTCTCGCCGGCCTTATGGAGGCGAAAGACAGGTGCGATATCACCATTTCTATCGACTGTGATGGCCAAGATGACATTTCCGCTATGACAAAAATGGTCGAAGAATATCTGTCGGGGTCTCAGGTAGTTTACGGTGTTCGAAGCAGCCGAAAAACCGACACCTTCTTTAAAAGAACAACTGCAGAAGGTTTTTATAAATTTTTGAATCTTATGGGTGCCGAAGTGGTGTTTAACCATGCAGATTACCGTTTGATTTCTGCAAAAGTTTTAAAAGAATTTGCAAACTTTAAAGAAGTAAATTTGTTTCTACGCGGAATGATACCTTTGGTTGGCTTTAAATCAAGCTCGGTTTATTATGAAAGAAACCAGCGGCTTGCCGGCGAATCGCACTACCCTTTAAAAAAGATGTTAGCATTGGCATTTGACGGTATTACAAGTCTTTCGGTAAAGCCGTTAAGGATGATTTCGGCAACAGGTGCTGTTTTGTCTATTGTTAGCTTTGCAGGAATTTTGTGGGCTGTTTTGTCTAACATGTTTGGCAATACTGTGACGGGTTGGACAAGCTTAATTGCTATTATTTGCCTTATAGGCGGCATCCAGCTTATATGCTTAGGCGTTCTCGGAGAATATATAGGTAAGATCTATATGGAAGTTAAAGGCAGACCGAGATATATTATTAGCGAGCGTACGGATGATGACCAAAAAGAGTAATATAAAGGATTTTTTACTGTATTTAGTGGTAGGTGGGATTGCAACGGTTACAGAATGGGTATTGTTTTTCATTATGGACAAATGCAATATTCATTATGTAATAGCAACCGTCATTGCCTATCTTATGTCAACCTTCGTAAATTGGTTGGCAGGACGGTTACTTGTGTTCAAAGATGGACATAGCTCTTTTCTGAAAGAACTTTTAGGCATATATGTAGCCGGCATTGTTGGATTATTACTAAATCTGGTTATTATGTGGTTAGCAGTTGATATTGCTAATGTTAATGAAATGATTTCGAAAGTTTTAGCAACGGCAATAGTATTCTTTTATAATTTTTTAGTGCGAAAGCTTATAATTTATAATAGAAGATAGTACCCGAACCGGTACAAACTATATATAAGAGCAAAAATGGATTTTGAACACAGATCCCCTTGCTTTACAGATACTAATAATGAAATTTGTAAAGCAAGGGGATTATCATGTATTATGAAAGCAACAGGATTGTGAGAAGTATTGAGAAATGCGTTATACTAAGGCAAATTTCAAAAAACGCATAAACACTAGCCTTTTTGAAAGTATGCTTCACCGATGCACCGGTGTCAAAGCAGGTTTTCATCATTTTTTATACGATTCAAAAGCGAGGTGAAAATCACCTCGCTTTTACGTTAGAACTCGTTTATATTGTTTTTGATGTATGTAACTACTTTTTCTTGTAATGCAGGCAATTCAAAATATTTGTCATCAAACGAATCAAAGTCAAACCGCTTGGTTTGCTTTATGTATCCTCGCTTACTAAAAACTCTAAAAGATTCAAGATCAGAAACATCAATATTGTTTGTAGTAATAAAATCATCAAAAAGAATCAGATGTTCATCTGCACCCACGCATCTTAGCGATTCAATAACATACGGTGCAACACTTCTTGATGAGTTCACAAAAAATTGGCAAAGACCGCCGTTTTGTATTTCGGAATCAAATAAGCCTAAAACATAAACTGTTTTGCGGGCACCGGTAAACTGTGCTGATTCTTTGTCCTCATCCTCGGCTGCCTCTGCAATATCAAGGTTTTGAAAATAGATGGTTTCGTACAAATCGTCATCAGAAAGAGTTAGCAGATCTTCGCCATGTAATAGTTTGTTTTCTTCTTGCGTTTTCATTACCTCGGATAAAAAAGATTTTGGATCAGCGGTCAATTTTTCCATCATTTCATTGAATTCGGGATCATCGTCAGAACGATAATTCATAACCTTCTGCATACTAATTGCACCGACAAAAGCAACTACAATATTTGAGATCATTAAAAACAGTCCTATGTAAAAACAAACATTAGACCATATTGCACCGACAATAATTAAAACTATTGAAATTACAATAGAGCCTATATGACGAAATGCGGCTATAAAAAGATTTGTCAAAAATGCAGAGAATTTATTCATATTATGCTCCTCGAATTAGTTTTGATGATTATACCATAGTTGCTTTGAAAAGTAAAGTTTGGCAGCTTAAAAAATCCTTGGAATTTGAGGAGAAATGACGATACTTTATTTGCCGAGCATTAAAAAAAGAACATTGTGACCGGTTGCTCCAAGCGTTTGGACAGAATATAATTTCTATGGTAAAAAACAATAATTGATTTTGAAGGTTTTGTGTGATAGAATAGTGAATGGAAAAAGTATGAATGAACAATAAATATTGGATGGTAAATACAATGTTTGAAGAAGTAATAAAAAAACGAAACTTACCAAAGCTTTTGAGCCGAAACGAAATGTTGAATATTTTGGCTGAGGAGGAGTATGGGTATCTTCCCGAAAAGCCAACAAATTTGAATTGGAAAGTTGAAAAGAATGTTATAAATAATTTTTGTGCGGGCAAAGCGATACTAAATAAGATAACGATAACTTGCGAAATGAGAGAAAACGCTTTTACTTTCCCCTTTTTCCTTGCACTCCCTACAAAAGAAGGAAAACATCCCTTTTTTGTACATATAAACTTTCGTGATTCGGTGCCGGATAGATACATGCCAACAGAAGAGCTTATAGATCATGGGTTTGCTGTTTTTTCCTTTTGCTACAAGGATGTTACAAGCGATGATGGTGACTTTTCTAACGGTTTGTCCGGTGTTCTATATCCGGACGAAAAACGAAAGCCAAACGATGCAGGCAAAATCGCTATGTGGGCTTGGGCCACACACCGTGTTATGGATTATGCACAAACATTAGATCGTGTACTTGACCTAAATAATGCTATCGTATGCGGTCATTCACGTCTTGGAAAAACAGCTCTTTTGGCAGCAGCTACCGATGAACGTTTTGCTTTTGCTTATTCAAATGATTCGGGTTGCAGCGGTGCTGCCATCACGCGAAACAAGACCGGCGAAACCATCAAGGATATCTGCCTTAAAAGATTTCCTTATTGGTTCTGCGAAAACTATAAAAAATATATAGATAATGAGCAAAATATGCCCTTCGACCAGCACTATCTACTGGCTAGCATTGCACCGAGAAAGGTTCTTATTGGAAGTGCTTCGGAAGACCTATGGGCAGACCCTGTATCCGAGCAGCTTTGCTGTGCAGCAGCATCCGATGCATTTGAAAAAGGGTTCATTTGCGAAAAGATGCCGGCAGAGATAGGTGATGAATTTTTTGAGGGTGATGTCGGCTATCATTTAAGAAAAGGACTGCATTACTTCAGCCGCGAAGATTGGCTGAAGCTTATAAAATTTGTGAATATTCATAAACTTTGAATGACAGCATTGATAAATATAAAATCATATAAAAATTGAAATAAGAAAAGATTAAGTATAAATCTCCTTGTTTTACAGATACTAACAGTACAAATCTGTAAAGCAAGGAGGTTTTTATATATGAAAGCAACAGGAATAGTACGTAGAATACAGGAACGCGTTATTATAACCTCTAAAACAGTTACTAAATCATAGATTTAGACAGCTTTTGATAACATAGATACTCGTTTTACTCGTATGAGATAGGGCAAACCGCCTAAAACCCGCATAAACACTAGGGTTTTCACTGGTTTGCCCCGCTGAACGCATTGGTGTCAAAATTGTGTTTTTGGCGGTTTTTATACATAACAAAAGCGAGGTGAATTTCACCTCGCTTTTTTAGTTATATATTTCGGAATTTTTGGATTGCTTTTTGCAGCTCGGTTGGTAATTTTGATTTGTCGCTGGTTGTAAACACACCAAGCGGATTATTCCAAGATACCATAGTATCGTCTTTAACAACTGTGATGTAGTAGGTTTTTTCCTCTAGAATATAGCCAACGTCTATCTGCATACCATCTTCGTATGTTATTACCAACATATCTTCATCGTCATCGCAGATGGTTTGGAGTTTCCCATGAGCCAAATCTAATTTTTTATAAGCATCATACCAATTCTGCTCGTCTGCGGTATATGTTGTGCAATAAGACATAAATTCTGTAAAATCCTTGTCCGATTTTTCCTCTTCTTTTTTGTTTAAAAAATGCCGTATTATTAAATAGATAATAGGCAAAAATATTGGAATCCAAAGACTAACAATATCTTTAAAGAATATCCAAGGAATTATCAAAAGAATTTCTAGAAGAACATATGCAAAAAGATACTCTGTGAACTCGGTCCAAATTTGTCCGACTTTACTTTTCTTTTGATTAGGAAAGACGTTTTTAATTTCGCCATCTAATATCACTTTGGTAGAGTTTTCTATGATATTAGCAATAAAAAATCTACCACCGCTATGTCCTAAACGCTGAAAACCGATTTCTAAAACGTTCGGTTCGTTATCGTAAACAACGATATCTTTGTTATATTCATTTGCTTTAAGGTGTATCGTTTCTTTTAGTTCGTCAAGCGTTCCATTAAATATAAACTGCATATTTCCACCACCTTTAATTCATTATATCACAATCAGTCCAAAAAGTAAAATTTAAACAGTATAAATCTCCTCAAAATACAGATAATAACAACACAATTTGGTTTTTAAGGAGAAATGTATATATGAAAGCAACAGGAATTGTGAGAAGAATAGATGCTGCTGTTATAATAACACAAAAGTGCGATAAACCCTTATAAACACTGGCTTTTCGGGCGATTTTTGAAGAAAAATTCTTGACAAAAACAGCATATTTTGACCTATACATAGCAAAAGCGAGGTGAAATTCACCTCGCTTTAATTTTACTCTCTCCAATTAAAATCAGGAAGTTCGTCTAAAAGTATTTTTCTGATTTCGTTTTGCTTTTCAATAACACCTTCAAGT
>JAZNOK010000185.1:0-11328 GCA_045580775.1 Eubacteriales bacterium | reverse complement strand
GGCTATTTATTGACATTTTATTAATTATATGTTATTATATCTATATATTTTTATCATTATTTCTTTTTTTCGGAGGTTCACTATGAAAACAGCAGAAAGCTTCTTTAAATGGGCGTTCGACACAAGAGCAAAGACAGTTATTGCTCTCAATAACGGAGAAGATATATCGAAAGAAAAAATGTTCCTCAGTTTTTGTTCTCACGATCCCGCTTTTGTTTCTTACGGTCCTGCAGGACTCAACGCTTCCATCAAGGGAATAGGTTTCCTTCCTAAGCCCGAATACCTCGAGCAGACTCTTGAGGCTTATATCAAGCATATTGACACATTTGATCCCGAGGACAAAACATACTCAAAAAGAGGCCTGGAGCTTCTCATCAAATACATGTACGGTCCGGAGGCGAGAGAACGCATAGACTTCTCTATGGTCGGATCGCTTGAAATGGCAAAGGCACACAGCTACGAAAACTACAAGGCAAACCCTGAAGCTACACTTCTCTTTTACCAGCCTCCTATGATCTCATTCGAGGTTCGCGGAAAGATGGAAATAATCGACGAGTGCGACTCAGGCAAGAGAGAGATCTATCAGCAGATGATAAACGCACAGCATGACGTTTACCACCATCCCAACAAGTCAATTTGGCTCGACCGTCCTGCGTATCTCTTCCATATTGAAGAGGTCTATGACAACTCAGCCACCCGCGACGGTTTCGGCACAAAGCTGGTTTATCCGTACTAATCAAGATATGCTCCTTTCGTACCTCTCGGTCGGAGGGAGCAAAACTTTTGTTTTTACTATTCGGAGGTCAGAAAATGAAACACTACGGACGGAGGGTAGTCGCATTTTTGCTTTTGGCGGCTTTGCTTGTGCCGCTGTGCTCCTGCACACAGCAAAACAATGCACAATGCCGCTCCGACAAGACTAATACCCTGTATGTCGGATATGTCGGCACATCCTTCCCCACCTCTTATATGCCATGGCAATCAAGAGACGGTATCGCACCCACGGTCTCGAGTATTCTGTACTCGACGCTGTTTTCCTATGATGACGAAACCGGAAACTACGATCCGCTTTTGGCTGACAATTGGTGTTACACCGACAAGCAGGGCAATCGACTCACAAAAGACGACGGCTCAATAGACTATGATCTGGTAGCCCAAACCTACCGCGAGGAGCAGGAGCTGTCCGATACAAACAGGAAAAAATACATGGTCGTAAGAGTCGAGCTCAACAAAAACGCAAAATGGTCGGACGGAGAACCCGTCACGGTGGATGATATATACTTCTCACTCGATCTGTGTGCTAACAACAAGCTGTCAAACCACGCAGGGGCACTTGCATGGGTGTCTGATCTGAAGCATAAATACGAAGACGGCGTAAAAAAGTCAGATGGGCTGTTCACCTATGATTACAACCCAAATAATTACCCCATATCCGAGGATGAAAAGGACACTGTCATATACATGCATGTAAACACGGTAATGGGTGCTGTCGCATCCCTGTTTACTACCGTACTCATGCTGCCAAAGCACGTTTGGGAGCCTGTTATAAGCGAAAATATGCCTATCAACAGCACTACCCCCAATGTAGCTCTGTCAGATCTGTACAAAAATCCCATCGGTTGCGGTCCCTATACTCTGGACATAGAAGGAACAAACTCCGCTCAGATCACTCTAAAGAAAAATCCCGATTATTTTCTGAAGGCAGAAGACGGATCGGATCTGTACAAGGTAGACAATATCAAGTTCATCCTATACCAAGAGCAGAACGTAGCTATCTTTGCCATAAAGAAAGGCTACATTGACATACTCGACTGCTCCATTCCTGCAAACTACGGTACTCTCTTTGAAAAAGAAAAGAACATTGAGGTGTTCAGCGTTCCAAACTTGTACGTAAACACACTCGTGCTCAATCTCAATCCGGTAGACGGACAAAAAAACAAGATAAGAGACCTTCTCTCGCACAGTGACTTTCGCCGTGCGGTAGCTTTGGCTATCAATCAGGAGGAGCTGATATCCGACGCTCTCGACGGAGCCGGAAGTACATATTCGGCGGGTCTTGTCAGCAGCACCATTGAAGCTATGTACAATCCCGAATCGGATATTCTGCGAGGCGATTATCAAAAGAGACTCGAAGAAGCAAACGCAATACTCGACAAATATGCACCAAACAAGGACGAGCTTGGCTACCGCATATATGACGGAGAGCGTGTCAGCTACGAAATACTCGGAGCCCCCACAGAGCAGGATACCATCAGCTACCTGCAGATACAGCTGCAAAGAATCGGTATTGAAGTCAAGTACGCGGCAAAGGGCAGTACACCCGAGAGCACATATCTATATCACAGCCGCTTTGACATGACGCTTCAGGGCGTTACCTTTTCTATGTCGACGGTCGACATAATGATGAACTCACACTTTGTCAATCTCAACAAATCATCAAATTACGGCAGACTGACAAATGAGGCTCTCACCGACAAGATCAGCAAAATGAGAAATACTCTCAACCTCTCAGAAAAAAATGCACTTCTGCGTGATATTCAGACCGACATAGCACAGCAGTATTACAAGATCCCCCTCTACAGTGCCAATGTAACGTCAGTCGCAAGAACAGACAGATTCAAGGGGTACGTAGCATCCTCATCACAGACGGCATTTTCGCTCGAGTCACTTCAACATCTTGAATTTGTAGGAGATAAATAATGAAACTTAGTTATGTAATAAAAAGAATACTCCTCACAATATTCATATTTATTGTTGTCATGACGCTCAACTTCTTCATTCCCCGCCTCGGGGTAGAAGATCCTGCTGAAAGATACTATCCTCCCCAGGGAAATATGAGCGAGCTCGAATACGACATAATAAAGGAACTTACACGTGAGCAGTACGGACTTAACGGCTCGACATGGGAGCAGTATGTTAGATACGTAGACAAGCTCCTGCACGGAGACCTCGGAAACTCGATGAAAAGCGGCTCACCGAAAGTAGCTGACCTCATCGCCGAAAGGATACCGTGGACTCTTGTGCTGTCGGTATCTACTATGCTCATAGGACTGATATGCGGACTGATGTTCGGAGCATTTGCTGCATGGAAGAGAGGACGATGGCCTGATATGCTGTTGCTCAACGCATCTACCTTTACAACAGCATTGCCCAGCTTTTTCATTGCTTTGCTGCTTACTCTTTTTCTGGGTTTTGAATTAGAGTGGCTGCCCGCGTACACAGACTCAAACATGGTTGCCGACTTTGATTGGTCATGGGACGCAATACTAAATGTAGCCTACAACGCTGTTCTGCCTGTCGTCAGCATGGGCATCGGCAGTATTGTCGGTTACGCTCAGACCACCAGAAACTCGGTCATTTCGGTTTCAAACGAGGACTTTATCCTCACAGCCAGATCCAAGGGTATTTCCAACGGTGCAGTCCTCTACAAACACACCCTAAGAAACGCCATGCTCCCGATAGTGACAAGTTTCGGTATGAGCGTCAGCGGTTTGATAGGCGGATCTACAGTTATCGAGCAGATATTCAACTGGAACGGTATGGGCACACTTTTCCTTGAAGCTAATAACACAAACGACTATCCCCTCATGATGGGTATAATGTTGTTCATGTCTGCGTTTGCTCTGGTCGCAAATCTTATAACCGACCTCTGCTACGGACTGCTCGACCCGAGAGTTACGGTAGGTGAGAAGAGATGAAGAAATTCACAGAAAAACTGAAAAAGAACTTTGTCGTGTCTCTCTGCTCAAAGCTATGGAACCATCCAAAGGGCAGGCTCGGCATCATAATCGTGCTTTTCCTTGCCGTGCTCGCAGTATTTGCACCTTTGATAGCCCCATACAACCCCTATGACGTTACCCAAAGAGCAGAAAAGGGACTAGCTCCCTCTTTTGAGCATCCTCTCGGTACAACGATTACAACAGGTCAGGACATTTTCAGCATGCTGATATACGGCTCGAGAGTATCCATGTCGATCGGAATTATCACAGGGCTGTGCATAGCTCTGCTCGGAGCATTCATGGGCATTCTTGCAGGATATGTCGGCGGAATAGTAGACACGGTAATAATGCGGCTCGTTGACATCATGCTGGTTATTCCCACCCTTCCCTTGACTATAGTTCTTACCAACATATTCGGAAAGTCATACTTCATGATAGTGTTCATATTCACCCTGTTCGGGTGGCAGGGATTGAGCCGAGTGATACGCTCGCAGGTGCTGGTTCTGAAAAACACAAACTACATAAAAGCAGCAGAGCTGGCAGGAGCATCCAAAGCACGCATCATGTTCAAGCATATCCTTCCCGGAGTCACACATCTGCTCATCATGTCTACCGCCATGACAAGTGCGGGAATAATGGTTGCAGAGGCGGGGTTGAGCTTTCTTGGGCTCGGCGATCCTACTGCTATCAGCTGGGGCAAAATGCTGGCCGAGGTACAAAGCGGAGGTGCTCTGCTGTTCGGTCATTGGTGGTGGATAGCTGCCCCCGGCATAGGAATATTTCTCGCAATCTTTTCCTTTATGAGAATAGGCATGGCTCTCGAGGAAATATTCAACCCGAGAATGAAGCAAAGCGGTGCTGCATACAAACTGTTTAAGTCGCTGAGCGGTACATATATTCAGGATGTGTTCAACTCCATGAACGAACCTGAAGAGAACAACGAAAAAATACATCAAGAAGAAATCCATAGCGTAGAGGAGGCAGAGGTATGACGGAAGAACTTATGCTGAAATTACGCAATCTGAAGGTAATATTCCCAAACGCCATGGGAGTAGTAAAAGCGGTAGAAGGAATAGATCTTGATATTCACAAAGGAGAGTGCGTTGCATTAGTCGGCGAGAGCGGCTGCGGCAAAAGCGTAACCAGTCTCGCAATAATGAAACTGCTCAACTCCCCTCCCGCTCTTATGCAAGTAGACGAGCTGTGTGTTGACGGAATAGAACTGAAAGACTACTCTAACAAAAAAATGCAAAGCATCCGCGGAAAGAAGATCTCAATGATCTTCCAGGATGCTATGAGTGCACTAAACCCCGTCATGACAGTAGGAAAGCAAATACAGGAAGTATTTCTCACGCAAAAGGGAGTATCAAAAAAGGAAGCAAAGCAAAAAGCCATCAAAGCTCTTGAGCTTGTCGGTATTCCCGAGCCTGAAAGACGATATAATGAGTTTCCGCATCAGCTGTCAGGAGGTATGAGACAGCGAGTTCTGATAGCAATGGCATTTGCGTGCAGACCAGAGCTGATAATAGCAGACGAACCTACTACCGCACTTGACGTGACGGTACAGGCACAGGTGCTCGACGTACTGAAGAAGATGCAAGTATCTCATGAAACTTCCCTGCTTTTGATAACGCACGATCTGTCTATCGTAGCAAACATGGCAGACACCATATGCGTCATGTACTGCGGAAAGATAGTTGAAAGATCCCCGGCGTATGATCTGTTCAAGCATCCTTACCATCCGTATACCAAAGGACTGCTCGGAGCGATCCCAAAGCTCTCGGATGAGAGACATGTATTTATACAGATCCCTGACAGCGTGCCAAACCCAATGCACAAGCCCGAAGGATGTTATTTCCATCCCAGATGCGAGCGAGCAACAGAAGAATGCAGATGCAAAATGCCTGCTCTGCGTAACATCGGAGATAACAGGTATGTTCGCTGTCATCACCCGATAGAGGAGGTATGAGCATGCAGGACAAAAACATCATCATCAAAACAGAAGGTCTGAGTGTCCACTTTCCTGTCAAAGACTCAAACCCCTTCAAACGCAAATATGTCAAAGCTGTCTCGGATGTATCACTCTCTATCAAACGCGGCGAAACATTCGGCCTTGTAGGAGAGAGCGGCTGCGGAAAGAGCACCTTTGCTAATGCTCTGCTGGGCATTCTCAAGCCGACAGACGGAAAGGTTATCTTTGAGGGAAAAGATCTGAACTCTCTGCCGAAAAAAGAATTCAAAGAGCTCAGACGCGGTATGCAAATGATCTTCCAGGATCCCTTTAGCTCACTCAATCCCCGTTTTGACCTCCTTGAGATCATAGGTGAGCCTATGGTCATACGCGGAGGATATACTCCCGAGCAGATCGAACAGCGTGTAGTAGAAATGCTTGAGCTTGTCGGTCTTTCAAAGGATGATCTTCACAGATATCCCTCCGACTTTTCAGGAGGACAGAGACAAAGGATCGGAATTGCCAGAGCTATCATACTCAATCCGTCTTTTCTCGTTTGCGACGAGCCTGTATCGGCACTCGATGTATCCGTTCATGCTCAGATACTTAATCTCCTCGATGAAATACAGAAAAACAGCGGTCTGACGTATCTTTTTATCTCTCACAATCTCGCAGTGGTAAAGAGCATTTGCGACCACATGGCTGTAATGTACCTGGGAAAAGTCATGGAATGCGGTTCCACTGACAAGATCTACAAAAACACTTTGCATCCTTATACAAAAGCACTTCTCTCGGCAGTGCTTGATATAGACGTAGATAACAAACGTGAGCGGGTGGTACTTGAGGGAGATATACCAAGTCCGATAGACCCTCCCCCCGGATGCCGTTTTTCGGGCAGATGCCCTAACGCAACAGAGCTATGCAAAAGACTCGAGCCAAAGCTGGTTGAAATAGAGCCCGATCACATGATCGCATGCCACCTCTACCCCGAATGCACTCAGAAAGATTAACGCTCTTGACAGGCACCCTTCTTCGACGTAAAGAAGTCTCACCAAAACAACATTCACTCTTTTTCAAAAAAAGCTCAGATACCGTGCATCGGCATCTGAGCTTTTTTCAAGATATATGCAAAAAAGATTCGGCTGACTCCAGGTACAACATGTAGGCTGTATGCCGCCGTTTCGTTGTATAGAGAATAGCGTTATTCTCTATACAACGCAAAACATAACAGTTGACAAGAAAGCCGCCTGATGATAAAATGTTATAAGTACAGATACCGCAGATATCTGCGGTATTGCAAGCACAGTAACTGCACCTTGCGAAAGGAGAATAACAATGGGACTTATCAAGGCAGGCATAGGAGCTCTCGGAGGCACACTCGCCGATCAATGGAAGGAATTTTTCTACTGTGAAGCGATGGACATGGACACACTCGTTGTAAAGGGGCAAAAACAATTATCAGGCAGAAGTTCAAATACCAAAGGAAACGATAACATAATTTCGAACGGTTCAGGGATTGCCGTAGCGGACGGTCAATGCATGATAATCGTCGAGCAAGGAAAGATCGTCGAGGTATGTGCTGAACCCGGAGAGTTTACCTATGACAGCTCATCCGAACCGTCTGTATTCTCAGGGTCGCTTGGCGACTCTATTCTGAAAACCTTCAAAACTATCGGCAAGCGTTTTACCTACGGTGCAGATACAGGCAAGGATCAAAGAGTCTATTACTTCAATACAAAGGAACTGATGGACAACAAATTCGGAACCCCAAATCCTATCCCATTCCGCATTGTTGATTCGAAGATCGGTCTGGATATAGACGTGTCGGTTCGATGCTCGGGTGTGTATTCATATAAGATAACAGACCCACTGCTCTTTTATACCAATGTATGTGCGAACGTATCAGAGAGCTTTACCAGAGCAGAAATAGACGCACAGCTAAAGACCGAGTTTATCAGTGCTTTGGCTCCCGCATTCGGACGTTTGTCGGAGCTTGAGATCAGACCCAATCAACTGTCAAACCACAATACCGAAATTGAAGCGGCAATGAACAGCACACTCTCACAAAAATGGGGTGCTATACGCGGACTGAGTGTAGTCAGCGTTGCTCTCAATCCCGTTACTCTGACCGACGAGGATGCTGCACTGATCAAGCAGGCTCAACACACGGCAATAATGCGTGATCCGACAATGGCAGCAGCTACTTTAGTCGGAGCTCAAGCTGATGCTATGAGAACTGCCGCCGCAAATGAAGGCGGTGCCATGGGAGGCTTTGTCGGTATGGGAATGGCAATGAACTCCGCAGGGACAATGAATCCCCAAAGTCTCTTTGCTATGGGACAGCAGCAAAACACACAGCAGCAAAACAGGCAAGGCGGCTGGAAATGTGCATGCGGAGAGAACGTAAGCGGAAACTTCTGTACAAATTGCGGACAAAAGAAGCCCGAGCCGTCCGAAGCTAAAGGGTGGGTATGCACATGCGGTATGGAAAACACCGGAAACTTCTGCTCAAACTGCGGACAAAAAAGGCCCTTGGGCACACTACACTACAAATGCAACAAGTGCGGTTGGCAACCGCAAGATCCAACAAAAGCACCTAAGTTCTGTCCGGAGTGCGGAGACCCTTTTGACAGCGGGGACACTGTATAAATGACGAGGCAAAGCACTCTGCGTTTTTACGCTATTGAAGACACATTCAACACAGCTATATACTATTTTCACATATTTGAAAGGAGCACACCATGAAGCTCAAAAATGCGGTTTTGTACCTAAGCGTATTGTTAATATCTCTTTCACTTGTCCTTTGCGGATGTTCAAAGGATGAGACCGAGGAGTCTACGACGTATGACAATGGACTTAGCACATACACTCCTCCGGATTACGGCACGGAAGATGCACCGGAAGATGCGGGCACGCTGGGCGGAGACGATGGCGAAGCAGCTACCAGACCGGCTCAGCTTCCATAAAAGCGAATCAACAAAAAGAAGGAGTGAGCTGCATTGTCTGTACTGCAACAATATAAATGCCCATGCTGCGGCGGTGCTATCGAATTTGACGCAAATCTGCAAAAGCTAAAGTGCCCTTATTGCGATACTGAATTTGAGATAGAGACTCTAGCTGCTTACGACAAAGAGCTAAAGGACGACCGTCCGGATGAAATGAACTGGAATACGACTCCGGGAGGAGAGTGGCAAGAGAGCGAAGAGGGGACTTTGTGCTCTTATGTATGCCAATCCTGCGGAGGTGAGATCGTCTGTGATGCAACTACCGCCGCAACCTCGTGTCCATATTGTGAGAACCCTGTAGTAATGAAGGGTAAGCTATCGGGAGATCTGCGGCCTGATATTGTTATACCGTTTAAATATGACAAAAACGCCGCAAAGCAAGCTCTGAGAGACCATTATAAGGGTAAACGACTCCTGCCGAAGATTTTTGCAGATGAAAATCATCTTGATCAAATAAGGGGTATATATGTTCCGTTTTGGCTGTTCGATGCGGATGCTCAAGCAAACATGCGATACAGAGCCACCCGCACACGTATCTGGAGCGACCCGAACTACATATACACTGAAACCAGTCATTTTTCTGTAAGACGTGACGGCAGTATCGGATTTGAACATGTTCCGGTAGACGGCTCTACCAAAATGGCAGACGACCTGATGGAGTCGATCGAGCCGTTTGATCTCACGCAGGCGGTTGACTTTCAGACGGCATACCTAGCAGGTTATCTCGCCGACAGATATGACGTGTCAGCTCAGCAAAGCATCGAAAGAGCCAATCAAAGGATTAAAAAAAGCACCGAAGAAGCTTTTGCCTCTACGGTTGTCGGATACACCACAGTCATCCCCGAGCAGTCAGGCATAAAACTCGAAAACGGAAAAGCACGCTATGCTCTGTTGCCTGTGTGGCTGCTCAATACCGAATGGAAAGGAAAACAGTATACCTTTGCCATGAACGGACAAACAGGAAAGTTTGTCGGAGATCTCCCTCTCGATAAAGCAGCATATAAAAGGTGGCTGTTCGGACTGACAGGTATCATCGGTGCGGGGTTGTTTGCTCTCAGTTATCTGTTGTGGCTGCTGTAGAGGTGGATAGTATGAAACGATCAGCATTATTAGTTATTTGTTTTATTCTTCTGTCAGTTGTGCTCTCGCTTCCCTGCTACGCGGCAAAAGAAGACAGGCTGGTAGACGGTGCGTCACTTCTGGATGAAAGCGAGCGGCAATACGTATCGGAAACGCTGGATGAAATAAGCGAACGGTTAAACTTTGACATTGTAATAGTCACCGCAAACTCCATCGGCTCAAAGAGTCCGCGAGAGTACGCAGATGATTTCTATGACGGCAACGGTTACGGTTTCGGAGAAGAACATGACGGTGTTCTTCTGCTCGTAAGCATGGAAGAACGCGACTGGTATATCTCGACCTGCGGATTTGGTATCACTGCATTTACGGATGCGGGTATTGAGTTTCTCGGTGAAGAAACATCATATTATCTTTCTGAGCAAATGTATATGGATGCATTCATCACCTATGCCGAGTATTGCGAAAACTTTGTCACTCAAGCACGAACAGGCGAACCGTACGACAGCGGTAATATGCCAAAGCTCCCGTTTGATCCTATGTGGACATTGTTTTTGTGTTTGGCAGCGGCATTTGTAGTAGCTTTGATAGTTACCGGAGTGATGAAATCAAAGCTCAAAAGCGTCCGCTCTCAGACCAGAGCCGAAGAGTATGTTCGACAAGGCAGTTTGAATGTTACAAACTCAGCAGAGTTTTTCCTCTACAGAACAGTCAGCAGACGCCCAAGACCAAAGGAGTCAAGCTCGTCAGGCGGCTCGTCTACCCACCGCTCATCTTCAGGACGGTCACACGGAGGCGGAGGCGGCAAATTCTGAATAACTTCACATAAAATAAGAAAGCATCCCAATGCCACAGCAGCATGGGATGCTTTCTTTTCAAATACCGATATGTCAATAAAACGATCTGCCGTATCACAACAGTTCAAAGTGGTTTTTCTCGCAGGCAATGACGCCTTCCTTTTTCAGTCGACTTATCTCAGCACTAAGACCGCTTCTGTCAACCTCAAGATAATCCGCCAGTTCCTGACGGTCAAAAGGAATGTCAAAGCTGTCGCTCTCACTTTGCCGTGATGTCAAAGATAGATAGTTCATCAATTTGTCTCTTGTAGTTCTGCCTGACAGTATCTCAGATTTGTTGTAATATCGTATCGTCTTCTCAGCAAGATCTTTCATCAAATTATATATCATCTGAGAATGAAATCCACAGTTGTTTTTACATGTGTGCAGAATGTGAGTGCAATCAATAAACATACACTCGCACAGATCGGCAGCGATCACAGAGATAGGCAGACTGTGTATCTCAGCACACGCAAACGCCTCACCGAACAGCTCTGACGGACCGATATTACCAATGATACTTCTGTTCCCATTGTAATCTATCCGCACAATTTGAGCAGTACCCGATAGCAGTATTCCTATATACTTTGCCTTTATTCCTTCGGAGAAGATCGTGTATTTTTTATCAAAAGACTCCACTCTCGCTCCCATACACGAGAGCATCCTGAGAATATCATCGTCACTAATTCCGAAAAAAAGATTACATTCACGTAAAATATTTAAATATTTCTTCATTTTTC
>JAZNOK010000184.1:0-3646 GCA_045580775.1 Eubacteriales bacterium | reverse complement strand
CGATCCGACTTGACGCTGAGGCTGTTAAGGCAGCTCTCGAGGCTGCAGGTGCAACTGTAGAAGTTAAGTAATAACGACCGAATTAACCGAAAAAAACGCTGTCTGTGCAAACGGACAGCGTTTTTTGTTGTGTAGAAAATGCCTATTGTGTAAGGGATCTATTCGATCTAGTCGAAGCACCCCACCGCCCTGTCATGGACGACCGTAGCCCCAACCCGACTGTCATCCTCGAGCGACCAAAGGGAGCGAAGGATCAGAGTCGGAGATCAAAGTAACGAACACCCCAATGACATTTTTCAAAAGTTTTTGAGGAGGGGTTTCGGGGAGGAACTTTTCTCAAAAAGTTCCTCCCCGCTCGTTTTCCCCGACCATTCTCTACGTCTTTCGCTATTTTCTGCCTGTGACGGCGGCAGCAATGCGAAATAGGACAAAAGCGGCGATGTCGCACATTACGATGCTGGCCCCTGAAGGGGTAGAGAATACCATTGAGAGGATCATTCCTGATGCCGCACAAATGACTCCGGTGACGGCTGAGCAGATCATAACCGAGCGAAAGCTTCTGAACAGGCTCATAGCACAGACAGCGGGGAAAATGACGAGAGCGGAGACGAGAAGCGACCCGACCAACCGCATTGACAGGGAAATGACGACCGCACAGAGAACGGCGATCATGAGGTTGTGGCGTTTTGCGTTTGCTCCGGTCGCCTGCATAAAGACCGGGTCAAAGGTAAGAGCAAAGATCCTGTTGTAGAACAGCACGAAAATGACCGTAACGGCAATACTCATTATTACGGTGAGGACGACGTCGCTTTGTCCGAGAGTAAGAATGGATGAAGACCCGAACAGCGACGAGCATACGTCTGCTGCGATATTTGAGGATGAGGGGGCGAGATTGAGCAGAATATACCCGAATGCAAGCGACCCCACGCTGAGCATTGCGAGAGCGGAGTCGCCCTTGAGGCGTTTTGCTTCTCCGAACCCAAGCAGCAGCACAGCGGCAATGACCGTGACAGGCATAACGACGGCAAGACTGTCGGCGAGATTTATCGCAGAGGCGAGAGCCGTAGCACCGAAGGCAACATGAGAGAGCCCATCCCCCAGGTAGGAAAAGCGTTTGAGTACTAGCACAACACCGAGCAGAGACGCACATAGAGCGACCAGCACTCCGACGAGCAGGGCGTATTTTACATAAGTATATGAAAAGTAGGAAAGAAACTCGTTTAGACTGATCATATATCACCCCTCCTTTGCGGTGTTGTGAGAGTGCGGGTGCGGGTGCGAGTGCTCTTCACAGTCGCATATTCCGCCGTGAGCAAAAATGAACTCATGCCCCAGCTCACTATGGCGGTATTCATCTGTCGAACCGAAAAAGATCTCCTCACGGCCGAGATGCAGAATGTGCGTTGCGTAACCGAGCGTGGTGCAGATGTCATGCGATACCATGAGTACGGTCACACCTGTGTTTTGGTTGAGCTCGGCGACAGCATTGTACATTTCGTGAGTAGCGGCAGGGTCGAGCCCCTGCACAGGCTCGTCCAGAAGCAACAGCCCCTTTGCCGCACATAGAGCACGGCACAGCAGTACTCTTTGAGCCTGGCCGCCTGACAGCTCGGAAAAGCTACGCGATGCAAGATCGCTTATCCCGAGCCTTTTCATGTTTTTCTCGGCGGTCTCTCTGTGGCTCTTTTTGTAAAAAGGAAAACTCCCCCGCTCTCCTATACAACCCGACAGCACCACCTCGTATACACAAGCGGGAAAGTCCCTTGGAATAAATGCACTCTGAGGCAGATAACCTATTCCGCTGTGAGTGATCCCCTCTCCGAGAATGACACTCCCGCCAAGAGGCGGAGTAAGCCCCAGCAGGGTCTTGACAAGGGTGGATTTTCCGGCTCCGTTTTCCCCTGTTATCGCAATAAAGTCCCCCCTCTGAGCCGAGAAGGTAATAGGAGGGGCGATCTGTTTTTTGTCATATCCGAGCAATAGCTCTTTACAGCCAAGCAGCTCCATGTTTTGTATCTCCTTATTTCGAGAGTGCGGTTTTTAGCACCTCGAGATTATTTTTCAGTATTGAAACGAAACTGACACCCTCGCTGATGTCGGACTCGGTTACGGATTGCATCGAGTCGAGAGTGAGAATTTGAGCGGATCTTTGTTTTGTGGCGTTGATCGCCGCATGTGCGATGCGTTTGTCAGAGCCTTCGCATACCAGTACATACCCGACGCCGGTTTTGTCAATTACCTGTGAAAGATCCCGAACGACCGAAAAACTCGCCTCGCTCTCGGCTGAGCATCCTTCATAGGCCGCAGCATATTCCAGCCCCATCATCTGACCGAGGTAGAAAAACGGATACCTGTCACAGACAACTATGTTTTTTCGCGGAGCTGAATTGCCAAGAGAAAGGTACTGAGCCTCTATATCTTTTAGAGAGGAAATATAGGTGCCGGCGTTATTTTTGTATGTTTGAGCCATCTGCGGCTTTGCCTCTGAGAGAAGGTCGGCAATATGCATGACCGAAGCATACACAAGCTCGGGAGAAAACCAAATATGCTCGTCATATTCGTGATCATGCCCATCATGCCCATCATGCCCATTATGCCCCTCGGGTACGTCATGGCTGTGAGAATGCCCGCCGGAGTTTAGGGTGCATAGCTCTTTTTCCAGAGCGTGAGTGAGTGCGAGCGAAGACATGGAGGAGTTTTCAGCACAGGCTATAACATCCTCAGCCCAGCTCTCCGACTCACCGCCGAAATATATGAACAGCTCACAGCGTGCGATGTGTGCGATGTCTTTTACCGTAGGCTGATAGCTGTGGACATCCGCCCCTCTTGCCCCGAGCAGTACAAGCTCCCATGACTCACAGTCATCTCCCATGACTTGCTTTACCCAGTCATAAATGACAAAGCTCGAACAGACGACCGAGTTGCCGTCAGTGCTGTCCTGCGTGCATGAGCAGAGCAGAAATACAGTCGAAAAGCACAAAACACACAGCAGAGCACAAATGAGAAAAAGGGTGCTGTTTTTTCTTGATTGCATGTCAGACACTGCCCCCTTTCATGCATTGTTCGCACTCTCCGACCAGTATTGATTGGCTAAACGACAGCCAAAATCCATGCGAGTGCCGTGCATGCTCTGAGAGCTCGTTTATGAAATTGCAGTCCAGATGAACAAGCTTGCCGCATTTTGTGCATCTGGCATGCAGATGCCCGAGGCAGTCTTTGCCCTCGCCTGCGTATTTGTACATTGCCCTGCCGGAACCTTCCTCCGAGAAACGCAAAACGACCCCCTCACGTGTCATAGCATCAAGATTGCGGTAGACGGTAGTGAGATTGAGGCTTTCTCCGTCGGAACATAATGAAGAGTATATGTCGGATGCCGACATCAGCGTGCTGGATTTTTTCACCAGATCGAGAATGCGGCTCTTTTGCTTTGTGCGGTAGCTTTGTGTGCTTTTCATTTTACTTTCCTCGACTCTTCTCGACTATAGTAGCTGTGATTATAACATAATCTCCGCCGCCCTGTCAATCAAATTTGCAAATTATTTGCAAATTTGATTGACAGCGGGATGCGAGTGCCGCTTGTACCGATGCATTTTTGTAACGTTTCTACCCGCACCCCATCCCGACTGTCATCCTCGAGGGAGTGTGC
>JAZNOK010000183.1:0-11732 GCA_045580775.1 Eubacteriales bacterium | reverse complement strand
AAGACTTTGAAGAAAAAACCCCTCTATCCCCTATTGAAATCTCACCCAAGTATTCACTTCGTCCACGTGCTGCCGAAGCGTTTAACAGGATGTTCAGAGATATGAAGTCGCAAGGTCTCAAGCTGCCGCTGATTACCGATGCAATGCGTTCTTACTCAAGGCAGTATATGCATTATTCAAATTACATCGGCAGACTGCGAAAAACCTTCGGGTATGATTTCAACAAGGCAAAAAGCGTGGTAGACCGTTCCTGCGGCAAGCCGCGTTGTTCCGAGCATCATTACGGAGTCGCTGTGGATATGCATGATCCGGATCTCACGCACCTTTCAAAAAGGCACCATTACTACGATCTCACGCCTGAATGGTCATGGATATACGAGCATGGAGCAAAATACGGCATTATTCTGCGATATCCCGCTGACAAAGTGGACATCACAGGATGCATATATGAGCCATGGCACTTCAGATATGTCGGAGAGAAGACCGCATACGTCATATCACACCGTAATATCACACTCGAAGAATACGCAGGTGCACTGTATGGAGCGTTTGACCGCGATTCTCACGTTACTGTGCAAAGCGGAAGCTACAACGAAATAACAGCCTTCTCGCTTGATACAGGACTTATACAGCTCACAGGCAAGCACTTTATTACCATAGGTGACGGAGTAAAGCTGAAAAAGCCGAACAACGATGCAAGCGAATGTTAACTCACAGCACATAAGAAAAAGAGCCTCGCGGCTCTTTTTCTTATGTGTCGGTTAATTTTTATACTTAATGGTAATAGTCCCATCCTCTCCGTAGAACACGCTGTCTCCGTGGAAGGATGCTTTCTCTGTGTCCGCGAAGTATTCATCAAAGCTCGAATACTGCAGCTTTGCCTCAGAGATGACCTGACGTGCCTTTTCAGCTCCGTTCGAGAACAGATACGCGATAATACCCGCCTGGAGCTTGGCATTGGTGACGGTTGCCGTCTCGTGGTCTATAACGCGGAAGGTAGACGTATGCCCGGGCAACGGCCCTGCTCCTATGTGAGCGTGAACGGATGGAAGCACAGCAGATACATCGCCCATATCCGTACATCCTGCCGCCCATGCACCGTTCATCTTGATGTCGTCCTCATCCATCAGCAGTCTGCCTGCCTCATAGACAGCATTTGTCATGTTTGGATCGTCAATTCTCGGGCATGCTCCGTGGTTATCCTCAATGATAAGTCGGCATCCCATTGAAGCGGCAGACGCGGCAAAGGCACGGTTGATCTTTTCGTTTGCGGCAATTATCGTCTTCATGTCTGCACCTCTGGTAAATGACTCGACAACGACCTCTGACGGAATTACGTTGACCGCGTCACCGCCCTTGGTAATAATAGGATGAAAACGAAAATTCTTGTCACCGCCAAACTGCTCGCGAATGGCATTGACTGCTGACAATGCATTTGTGGCGGCATAAAGTGCGTTCAGTCCCCTCTCGGGGGAAGCTCCGTGACTTGCCTTTCCGATAAATGTCATGCGTTTGGATATAAAGCCGTTCGATCCTATATTGCACATTATCCCCTTCGAGCATGTGTGCACCATCATTGCCATATCGACATCATCCAGATACCCTCGCCTCAGAAATTCCTGCTTTCCTCCCTTATACTTGATTATTCCCTCTGCAATCAGCTTTGCACGGTAGTCAAGCTCAATACCTTCCTCAGCAGGAACTGCAAACAGCCGCACAGAGCCGCACAGTCCGTCGAGTGCCCCATTAGCCGTAAGTGCCGCCGCGAGTCCTATCATTGCGGCACACTGACAATGGTGTGCACAGGCGTGCACTGCACCTGTATTCGGATCAGCGTCCGGATGATCCGGAATATACAGTCCGTCCATCTCGGCGAACACAGCCAGCCGCGGTCCTTCCCTGCCTGTATCAATATCTACCCACAGTCCGGGAATATCACCGCATTCATGCACTTGCAGTCCCAGTGCACTCATGTGCTCTGCAATATAGCGTGTGGTATTCCACTCACGGTAGCCTATCTCAGGATGCTTCCAAATATAATCTTCAGCATCCAGTATTTTCTGTTTGTTCTCTTCTATCACATCAAACAGACGTTGACTGATATACTTCATCTTTTTTTCCCTCCGAAATAGACAATAACTCCCGAAACCGCTATGCGAGTTTTAAACAGAGATTTTTGCTCAGATCAAGGTGCATCTTGCGACGGTGTATATGCATACTCCGAGCAAGTGCAACGCAGATATGGACGAAAATATCGTTTAAAACCGATATTAGTTCGGTTCTTCTCGGCTATAGCTTACACCATTTATCGTTCTTTTTCAAGTAGCCAAAGTCAAAAAACAACACACCGTTTTTATATTCGGTCATTGATTTTGCAGTGACAATGTGTTATACTTTCTGTCGGAGGGCAGACAATGATAACCACATACATATTTGATTTTGACGGAACACTTGTTGACTCGATGCCGGCTTTTGTATCCAGCGTCACTGATATTCTCGATAAAATGAACATCCCCTACGAAAAAGAACAGCTTGTGTGCGATATAACACCGCTCGGTGCTGACGGCACAGCACAGTATCTGATCGACCTCGGTATCCCCATGACCAAAACTGAACTTCTGGGGATAATGCGTGAGCATTCAATGGGAGCGTATCTCTACCACATCCCACAAAAGCCCAACGCAAAAAAACTATTGGATACTCTCAAGCAAAAAGGAAAAAAGATCTATATGCTCACGGCAAACTCGCATATTCAGATAGACCCCTGTCTGAAGAGACTCGGTATGTACGATCACTTCTCTCAAATATGGTCATGCGATGACCTCGAAATGTCAAAGACGGATGAAGCGATATATGACAGAGTGGCGGATATGATCGGAGTTGCAAAGGACGAGATACTGTTCTTTGATGATAATCCCGATGCAATAACGACCGCCGCAAATGCCGGACTGCATACATGCGGTGTATATGACGAGTCAAGCCGCAATTTTGTCGATATAATAAAAAACACCGCCGAAGAATTCGTATACGATCTCGGCGAATTATTGGAGGATGGATCATTATGACACACGCAGACAGAGCAGAGGAGCTTTTTTGTAACGGTTACAACTGTGCTCAGGCGGTAGCAGGGGCATTTTGCGAGGAATGCGGTATTGCTCTTGACACTATGCTCAAAATGGCATCTCCGTTCGGAGGAGGTATAGGACGTCAACGTGAGGTATGCGGTGCTGTAAGCGGCATGCTTATGATAGCCGGTCTGCTCTACGGTTACGATATTCCCGAGGAGGGTGAGCACAGAGGCGAATGCTACGCCATGACACGTGAGCTGTGTGCCGCCTTCAAAGAAAGAAACGGCTCATATATTTGCCGCGAGATCCTAGGTAAACGTGCCGAGGTAGGAGGAAAACCCGAGCTTAGGACCGAGCAATTTTATAAAACTCGTCCATGCGTAAAGTCGGTACGCGATGCCGCAGAGGTTCTCGAGGAGTATATAGAGAGTAAGAACAAGTAAAAAAGTGGGGAAAAACTTTTCCAAGAAAAGTTTTTCCCCACATTATCATTCCTATTCTATTCAATCAAAGTCCGTGCTTCTCTATATACTCATCCATACGCTTGAATACTTCCATATCTCGCTCCCATACGGTATCGCGGGGGAGATTTGAAAGCTCGAGCTTAAGTCCGTCATAAAGAGACATAAAGTCAGACTGTTTGAGCCCGGTTACCTCAAGGATCTTGGAGTTATCGACTATTCTGTCATACATTCTGTCGTACTCAAGTATCCAACGGGGTCCTCTCTGGGGATCCTTGGGGTCCATGATAGAAAGATAATCCTCGGTGGGTATCCACACAGCCTCAAGTCCGATCAGTTCCTTGTAGTAATCTGCTACCTGTCCCCAGGTGTTATGCTCGGAAGTAGAGGTGGTATAGTGCTGGCAGTATGCCTTCTCATTGAAGAGCAGACCTACTATCATCTTTGCCATATCCCCTGCCCAGGTCATTGTAGCCTGTGCATTTCTGGCTCCCTCGGGCAGAAGGACCTTCTTGCCCTGGATAGCACGGTTTACGTTGTTCGGAGCCTCGGTGGTAACGAGCTGATATCTGAACTTTGAATATGTAATAGCAGGACGGATGACTGTCCAGTTCTTGTATTCGGACTGCTCGAGAATATCCTCCTGACGTGCCTTTGCAAGGGCATACATATCTGTGGACAGCATATCCGTATCAGGGGAAACGTCAAGCAGCTGAGGAGCAGACTCCGTGATCGGGTGCTGTTCGTTTGCATATACTCTGTAGGATGAAAGATAGATATAATGCTTTGTGTTTCCGAGCAGCAGATGGTGTCTGTGCTCAAAAGTTTTAGTCTGATAGATCATAAAGTCAACTATTCCGTCATATCCATCCTCGAGGAATGGACGTATAGTATCCTCTACCTTTGCATTTGCAACCTGAAAATAACGAAGATCGGGATTGTCGGATTCAACCTTGTCCAGGGACAGCACGTCTACCTTGTAGCCTGCCTCGATAAGTGCAGGAACTACATATACACCCATCGCACCTGTGCCGCCGAGAACGAGAACTCTTTTCTTTTCCATAGTTATGCTTCCTTTCATATTTTGAGATAAGTACCCTTTTTTTATATAATACTATCTTGCACAGCAAATTAAAATATGCTATACTGCATTAAACAGGTAATATTCTGCAAACACACCGCCCTAAGGAGGCTGATTTGTGCATGAATGATATAATTTTCTGCAATTCTTTTGCTTTTTTGTCTCATAGCTTCACCGACTACCGCTACACAGACATGACTCGAGGCACCACCTGCTATCACATCGGATATCTCAAATGCGGACGGGCAGAGTTTGTTTCCGACTCGACTATCCATAACTTTGCTGAAGGGGATGTATTTTTCATTCCTTGCGGATGCAAATACCGCTCATACTGGTACGGAGATGACAAGATCTGCTTTGACTCCTATGCTTTCACATACATTCCGCAACTCACCCCCGACACCTACAAACTGCAAAAACTCCACGTCAGCGAAAAGGCAAGGGAATACTTGGACGCTCTGTCAGCTGACAAAACTGTATGTGCCGGGAGCGTGGGACTGCTGTATCTTTTTCTCGGAGAGGTACTCAGCAGCATGGAAAAAGCAGACTCGGACAAAAACTTTGCTATTGTCGCAAAGGCAAGACAGTACATGCTCTCTCACAACTATTACAGCGTAAAGGATATATCAAGGCACTGCAAGGTCAGCGAATCAGCCCTGTATTCCGCTTTCAGAGCCACAGCATCTCACACGCCGATCGACGAAAAGCACAGCATTCAGGCGGAAAAAGCTGTACGGTTGCTCATTACAACTGACATGTCGGTTGAGGAGATCAGCGACAAGCTGTCCTTCTCTTCCCCATCCTACATGAGAAAAATTCTGAAAGCAAAAACAGGCAAGACACCAAGAGAAATAAGAAGAGAACCTGAAATGTAAGGGGCATTTCAGGTTCTCTGTTTTTTCATTGAATTACTTTCTGAGCATTACGTCGTGATATCCGCCCTCAACAATACTCGTAGCTGACACGAGTGTCATCTTTGCATCTCTGCGGAGATCCGCAAGGTTGGTAACTCCAACGTTGCACATTGTACTCTTGACCTTATAAAGTGACTTCTCTACATTGTCATGGAGAGGTCCTGCATAGGTAACATACGAATCCACACCCTCCTCGAAAGAAAGCTTGGTCTTTCCGCCGAGGTCATATCTCTGCCAGTTGCGAGCTCTGTTGGAGCCTTCACCCCAATACTCCTTCACAAACTGACCGTTGATATTTATCTTGTTTGTAGGAGATTCATCAAAGCGAGCAAAATATCTGCCGAGCATGATAAAGTCCGCACCCATAGCAAGTGCAAGCGTCATGTGATAGTCATGAACTATTCCGCCGTCAGAGCATATCGGTATATAGATACCTGTCTTCTCAAAATACTCGTCTCTGGCTGCCGCAACCTCGATCAGAGCTGTAGCCTGTCCGCGGCCGATACCCTTTGTCTCACGGGTAATGCAGATAGAACCTCCGCCGATACCAACCTTGATAAAGTCAGCACCTGCCTCAGCCAAGAACATAAAGCCCTCTCTGTCAACTACGTTGCCTGCTCCGACCTTTACTGTATCTCCGTATTTTCCGCGGATAAAGTCAAGGGTCTTTTTCTGCCAGCAGGTGTATCCCTCGCTGGAGTCAATACAAAGAACGTCCGCACCGGCTTCAACAAGAGCAGGAACACGCACTTCATAGTCCAGGGTATTTATTCCGGCACCTACAAGGTATCTCTTGTTTGCGTCGATTACTTCCTGGGGGTTTTCCTTGTGCCAAGAGTAGTCCTTGCGGAATACCATGTACATAAGGTTGCCGTTCTTATCAACTATGGGAAGGGAGTTGAGCTTGTGCTCCCAGATAATATCGTTGGCAGTCTTGAGCGTGGTGCTCTCGGGTGCTGTGATGAGCTTGTCCAGAGGAGTCATAAAATCCGCTACCTTTGTATCCTCGCTCATTCTCGATACACGGTAGTCTCTGCCGGTAACGATACCAAGGAGCTTTCCTGTAGCAGTGCCGTCTTCTGTAATGGCAATAGTGCTGTGGCCTGTCTGAGCAGAAAGAGCCACAACATCAGCCATAGTATGCTCAGGTGTGAGATTAGAGTCACTTACAACAAAGCCTGCCTTGTAGTTTTTGACTCTTGCAACCATTGCCGCCTCATCCTCGACAGACTGAGAACCGTATATAAAGGATATACCGCCCTCCTTTGCCAAGGCTATTGCCATTGTATCATTAGATACCGACTGCATGATCGCACTGACGAGCGGAATGTTCAGCTCGATCGCCGACTTCTCACCCTTCTTATATTTAACAAGAGAAGTTTTCAGAGATACGTTTGCGGGGATGCATTCCTCAGATGTATAACCGGGGACAAGCAAATACTCGCTGAATGTGTGTGCAGGCTCTTTGTAGTAGTAAGCCATAATACCCTCCTGATAATCGTATAAATGTATATTGAGTATATTATACACTCATAATTGAGATTTGTAAATATCTTTTTTTCAAAAAAGGCTGCCCATTAAAGTATATTTTTAACAAGTAAAAAGGATGATTTTTGGTGATTTTGTCCTTAATTGTTTTTGGGTTTTTCAAAAAATCTTCTTGATTTATACACACTCGAATGTTAAAATAATAACAGAAAGAATTCTCTTTCAATATTTTATCTACATAAAGGAGATCACCACCATGAAGAAATGGAGATGTACCATCTGCGGCGAGATCGTAATGAGCGACGTCCGCCCTGACCAGTGCCCCACCTGCAAACAGCCCGGGGAGAAATTCGAGGAAGTAGTAGAAGATAAGCTGTCATGGGCAGCTGAGCATATAATCGGAGTAGCCGAGGGTGCACCTGAGGATGTAATCGAGGGCCTTCGTGCAAACTTTATGGGTGAGTGCACCGAGGTAGGTATGTATCTCGCTATGGCACGTGCCGCTCACAGAGAGGGATATCCGGAGATCGGACTCTATTGGGAGAAGGCAGCATTCGAGGAAGCTGAGCATGCAGCGAAGTTCGCTGAACTTCTCGGTGAGGTAGTTTCCCCCTCCACAAAGGAGAACCTCACAGTCCGCGTAGCTGCTGAAAACGGTGCTACAGAGGGCAAGTTTATGCTTGCAAAACGTGCAAAAGAGCTCGGACTTGACGCTATCCACGACACCGTCCACGAAATGGCTCGTGACGAAGCTCGCCACGGCAAGGCATTCGCCGGTCTTCTTGAGAGATACTTCGGCAAATAATTCTATAATCAAAACAAGGGAGCGATTTTTTCGCTCCCTTGTTAACTTTAACTCTAAAATCTGTCGCCGTGCTTAGCATCGTATATCATAGCATCAACAAACAAGGCAACTAACAACACGATCTGTATGCCGATATATATATACAAGCCTGTTTTGTACCACGATGCAAAAACCTCTTCATTGAAGGAAATAAAAACTAACAGCAACGAAAACAAGATAGTAACTTCCTGTGACACTACGCTCCAGACATTATATGTTTGCTTTTTTGAAAAAAACAATATACGGCTGACCGAATTTGTCAAAAGCAGCATAAAGTTGCTGTTTGCACGTATCCCATCATGCCTTCCTACAGTGTTTCCCAATGTAAGATGTATATTATAGCATGCTATATACACTACGGCCAGCACAATTATCCTGTAATCTATCATAACGGCTGTAATTACATCAGTCGCACAAACTCACTCATGACTCGGACGGAGTTCTCGGCGGCAATACCGCAAAACTGCATATAATCCATGTTTCCTGTTCCGTCAGCCTTGTCGGAGATGGCTCTTAACACAACGAACGGTGTGTCATTGACGTATGCGACATGTCCTATAGCTCCGCCCTCCATCTCACAGCAAACTGCCGATGGAAAATTATTCTTTATGCGGTTCTTCGCTTCTGTTCCGGAAATAAACTGATCCCCTGATGCGACAGTGCCTCTGAGTGTATTTATCCCAAGAGAGCCTGCTATTTCACACAGCTTGTCTGCCGCCTTCATGTCAGCATCAAAATACACTTTGTTTATTCCGCTGATCAGTCCAACCGGATCTCCGAGAGGAGAAGTGTCCATATCATGCTGAACCACAGCGTCTGACACAACAATATCCGTAACATCAAGCGACTCTGCCAAAGCCCCTGCCACACCTGTGTTTATAATAACGGAAGGAGAGTAGCGGAGTATCATTGCCTCTGCACATATCGCGGCATAAACCTTCCCTATACCGCAGGTACAAATGACCACTTCTTTTCCATGGAGCTTTCCGGTGTAGTATTCTCTGCCGCTTATAATTTCTGTCGTCTTATCTGTGAGCATAGAAACCAGAGCCTCGGTCTCTATCTGCATAGCACCTATTATTCCTATCATGTGTTTTCTCCTTTGCTTATATCAAAACTCGGTAGCCGTCAGCTTGATTATCTGCGAGATATTATCATCGGATGCCGCTTTGTTTTTATGTATTTCGCCGCAACGCTCGCACCTATGTACTATTACATACCCTTTTTTGGGATTTATCTCTGCATGCACAGGAACGAGCAATCCCTTGCATTCGCTGGCTCTGTCGCCCGGGTTTATGTCGAGGTGCTTTGAATAAAGGCAAAAGGGGCAATGATTTCTCGAAGTGTAACCGAGAGGTGCGACCTCGCGGCCGCAATTTTCGCAGATGAAACCACTGTCGTTTTTTGAAAATCTCTTGTTTTCCATTAAAAACACCCCTATAAACGTAATAAATGTATAAGTTCATCTCAAATTGGAAATAATTCTTAGCACAGGGTCATGTGACCCAAATGAAGAATTATTCTGGAGGGTAACCTTGAAAATGAGAAAAACCTATCTGAAAATTTTATGTACTCTTGTATGTATGTGGCTGATGATGGCATGCTGCACTGCGGGAATATTTGCCGACACAGGTATCATGCCGCACGCACACACGAATGTCACCGACGATTCATCAAACGCCCCTCTTTCCCCTGAAGCAGGAACAGTAGGCGGCAGTGACAACAGCGGAATCGGCGGTGCTGTGAGCAATGCCATAGACAGCGTAGCTGACGGAGTGTCGGATGCAGTATCCGATGTTCTTGATATAGACGGCAGCAAAAACACATCCGCAAACAACTCAGGCACCGCACAAAGCGGTACAAGTGCCAACACACAAGCTGCAGACACCGAAGGCGGTTCTATGGCGGCAGCAATAATAATATTCATCATCATCGCCATCGCTATAGTGGTACTGGTGATAGTACTCATTCCAAAAAGACGCAGCTGACTTACTTGTCTGCTCTAAGGCATCCGCATCAACCGATCACTGTCACTTTTATAATATGAAAAAGCACGCAATTCCCTTTGTGATAAAAAATGACCGACAGGTCATTTTTTATTTTACCGTGTTTTTATAAAAATCAGATCCGATGCTCAGACTTCGGTCAATTCACTCAGCCTGTTCATTTCCCTACGCAGAATTTCGAGAAGATCTCGTTTGTAATATCTTCTCCCACGCTCTGACCATCTATCTCGCTGAGCATAGCCATGGCTCGCTCGATATCACACGCCGCCATGTCTGCCGGCATACCTCCGGAGAGAGCAGCTATAGCATCCTCGACAGCTCTGAGTGCTCCGAGAGCACACGCATGCTGTCTGGCATTTGCGATCACGGCTGAGTTATCAAGATCAAGCTCCTCACTGATGAACAGTTCATGCACCAATGACGCAAGGCTATCAAGACCCGAACGGTCCTTTGCACTTATCTCCAAAACATGCCTGATACGTTCACTGATATAACCGATATCCGCTACCCTGCCGATATCAGACTTGTTTACCAATGCAATGACACATTTGTCATGCATGTCAGCCATCCTGTCGATCAGTTCCTTGTCCTGTATGTCAAGCTCACGCGAACCGTCCAATGTCAGCAGTATCAGCTGAGCCTCATCAAGTGCTCTGCGGCTGCGTTCTATTCCGATACGCTCAACTGTATCGGTACTTTCTCTGATCCCCGCAGTATCGCACAGCCTCAGCATCAGATCTCCCAGCTGAATATCAGCATAAAGAGTGTCTCTGGTCGTTCCCTCTATATCGGTCACGATAGCCAGCTCCTCGCCCGACAGTGCGTTGTAAAGCGAGCTTTTTCCCGTATTCGGAGATCCGCAGATCACCGTCCTTATCCCTTCGTTGATGACCCTCGCACTGTCGTAGGTTCGATCGAGAGCTTCCAGAGAGCTGCAAACGTCTCTGAGTCTGGCTGTCATTTGCTCACATGACATCTCGGAAAGATCCTCTTCAGGATAATCAACAACGGCATACACAGATGCCGCAATAGAACACATCTCGGAGTAAAGCCGCCCTGCCTCCCTGCTCAGTCTGCCGTCTGCCGAAGTCCGTGCAAGAGACAGCTGCGAGACGGTCTTTGCATCCAGCAGCTCTCCTATCGCCTCCGCCTCTGAGAGAGATAGCTTTCCGTTCAGATAAGCACGCCGTGTAAAATCCCCTGCCTCTGCCATGCATGCACCTGCACAAAGGCACGCCTCCAGAACTTTTTTTGTAACGAGCACTCCGCCGTGACAGCATATCTCGGCTGTGTCCTCTCCTGTATAAGAATGCGGAGCACGAAATACCGTCAGCATTCCGTCATCTATCACCCTGCCGCCGTACTTGATGTCACCGTAGGTGCAATAACGGGGGGCAAGAGATCCTACCTTTTTCCCTGATCTCGGGAAAAATATTCTCTCGGCTATCCTGATAGCGTCATCGCCGCTTATCCTGATAACACTAACCCCACCCTTGCCGGGTGGGGTAGATATTGCCGCAACTGTTTTGTTGATAGTTGTCATCTTGCGTTTTTCTTTTTGCCGTCTGTGAGATAGATAACGACCTTGCGGTTGTTCTCACTTCCGATAGAGTTTGTGGAGACTCCTTCGATGTTCTGTATCTCCGAATGGATGATACGACGCTCATAAGGATTCATCGGCTCAAGCATAACGCTCTTGTTGTACTTGAGTGCCTTTGATGCCATTCTGCGGGCAAGTGCACGAAGAGTCTGCTCTCTCTTTGAGCGGTAGTCCTCTATATCTACGGTTACTCTGTTGTGATTCTTGTCTCCGGACTTGAACTCACGGTTTGCCGCGAGGTTAGCCAGATACTGGAAGGAATCGAGAGTG
>JAZNOK010000182.1:0-9908 GCA_045580775.1 Eubacteriales bacterium | reverse complement strand
TCCTTCAGTCGGCTAAAGCCTCCTTCGAGGATGACAGCGGGGATATGACTTCATCAGTAACGGTTATAAACGCAGCGTCCATCCGCCCTGTCATCCTTGAGCGTAGCGAAGGATCAGAGGGCGAGTACAAAGTAACGCCACTGCCACCTCCCGCTTAGATTCTTTGCCCCTTTCACTGTTTACATAGTGCCGTTGGTCACTTTTTTCTTGCAATAGAACATCGACTGTGTTATACTGATATCAACAAACAAGGCAATTTTTACCTCTGTTCGCTATTTTATCCAGACCAAGGAGATAGATATGATTACGAAAAGACTGATATCACTTTTTCTGTGTATCGTAATGATGCTCGGTGCCTTTCCGCTTGCGGCTTTGGCAGAGGATACAAACACAGAAGCTACAGAAGAGCAAACAGGGGAGATGTCGCTCTCTGACGGTGCTGAGGCAGAGCTCGAGTCTGACGGAGGACTCGGGTCGCTTGTCTCGAACACCCTATCCGAGCAAGAGGAGTCAGAGGACGAGTCGGAGATAGATATCCGCAACAAGATCCTCAAGGTAACTGTAGAGGAAAATGCGGCGACGGTTGAGTTCAACAACGCAGTTGACTGCAGGATAGTTGTAGCTATCTATGACGAAAACACGCAACACATGAAAGGATCGGGAATAGGTGAGTTTAAAAAGAACACCCAAAGAGCCGAAATTACTCTCGAGATAGACCCGATGCCCGAGTATTTTGTAGTCAAGGCATATCTGCTTGATCTTGAAAACACCCCTCTGCATACGTCCTACGAGAGCATTGAGTATACGAAGGCACACAGGGATTTTCTCGATTCTACAATAGACGATTACGCTGATAAGAACGTCATTAATTTTGATGATGACAGGAAAAACAACTTTGCTGTTTTCAAGGATGAGACTGTCATCATGGACTGTACAGATCTCAAGAATACGGTAGTATCGTCAAATGAGCAAACAGGCACTTACGTTTTTTCAAACACGGACAGCTCAATGCAGGGACTGAAGGAAAATGACAGCTTTTATTGTACTACAGAGGACGGCGATACCATCTGCGGTAAGGTAAAGGAAGTCACCGTGTCAGAGGGCACGGTGACGGTGGTTACTGATCCGGATGCGGGACTGGATGATTTGTTTGATGTTGTTAAGATAGAGAACACTGCTTGCGGAGAGGGTGCCGAGGTTGATGTTTCGGATCTGGATTCGGGAGTGGATTATTCAGGAATGACCGTAGGTTCATCCGGGCTGTCGAATATCAACGGTCTTGAACTAAAATGGTCTGTATCAACCGAAAAAGACTCGGATGCATCTATTTCCACCGGGTTTAATATGAAGGCTGAAATAAGCATTGTTCTTGATCCTTTTTTCAGTATAAACAAGTATTCTGACTATTGCGTGATAGAAGCAAAGTTGACAGAACAGACTACCGTTGATGTTGCATTCTATGAAAAAGTATCAGGAAAGGTAAACCTGGGCAAGATCAATATTCCGATCTTAGGCGGAATATACATGAACACAGATCTGAATTTTGTGTTTGAGACGACCGGGGCTGTATCAGCGAGGACACAAGAGTGTACTACTGCGGGCTTTAGATTTGATTCAAGAAAAGGCATACCCGAGAATATATCTGTCCCTACTGTCAGCAACACCCAGCTGAACTTTGAAGGGGAGATGTTTGTGGGAGTTGAGGCGAGACCGGAGATCGAGGCTTTAGGCTGTATAACATTATCGTATCCGTTGAAAGCGGGAATTGAGTTTAAAGCTATATCTACAGAAACAGGCGTTACCGACAGCTTGCATCATACCTGCAGAGTTTGTTATGACGGAGAGGCAAATTGTGTGTTTTCAATCAGCGTGGGCTACTCAGTGAAAATATTCTGGGGGTTAAAGTGG
This sequence comes from Eubacteriales bacterium, assembly GCA_045580775.1. Lineage (GTDB taxonomy): Bacteria > Bacillota > Clostridia > Oscillospirales > CAG-272 > JAZMZS01. Next base: position 8,000 of record JAZNOK010000182.1, on the reverse strand, counting down.
GAAAGTGAGGTGGATCTGTGCAGAATAGAGCTCAAGCTCTTTGATTACTATATTTCAGACGGTGTGTTGAATCTCGGAGATTGCCCAAATCATTACTATAAGGTAACGTTCTGCGTATCTGACAAGGACGGCCGCTCCATCTCAGGTGTCAGCATAACGAACAATACACCTATGAGCGGAAGCGTTCCTGCCAATGCAGTGACTGATGTCTACGGTCAGGCACAGCTGTTCTGCCGTATAGGAGAGAACAATGTGAGCCTGTCATGCGGAGGCTATGAGCCCAAAGACCGCAGCTTTGAGGTCGAAGGTGTTGATTCTGTATCTGTCACATTGGAAGCCCTCGGGGAAAACGATATAGACTACGGTCCTATATACAGAACCGGAAAGTGCGGCGACAACCTCACATACACATGGTATTACTGCGGTATTGTAGAGATAACAGGTACCGGTGCCATGTATGATTTTGGGTCACCTAAGGATCACACTTACTCTCCCTTTGAGGCCAATATTTATAACGGAAAAGAACCGATCGAAAGGGTCATTATCTCGTATGGTGCGACGCATATTGGAAGATATGCTTTTTTGCAGTGCAGTCTTGAGAGTATCGACATTCCGTCCAGCGTAAAGAGTATAGGAGAAAGAGCCTTCCGTTTATGCTCAGAGCTAAAAGAGGTAAATATCTCCCACGGAGTGGAGGAAATTGGAGGTTATGCGTTCAGTGAATGTACCGGTCTGGAAGCTGTTTTGCTGCCGGATTCGGTAACGAGTATAGGAGTACGTTCGTTTGAAAATTGTTTTAATCTCAAGAGCATTAACATCCCGTCGGGAGTAAAAAGAATAAGTGAATGCACCTTCTATGATTGTATAAGTCTGGAAGAAGTTGCTTTCAATGAAGGATTGGAAATTATCGAAATGTTTGGATTTGCCAGTTGCAGAAGCCTCGATAATTTGGATCTTCCGGATAGCCTGAAGGTTATCGGACTCGGTGGCTTTGCGTTTTGCGACGCTCTGTCGTCAGTTACGTTCGGTAATCAAACTGTTAGTTTGCAGCGCGGTGGATATGGTTCCTATCCACAAGATTATTATTCAGTATTCCATGAATGCGATAACCTGAAAAACATCAGCATACCGTGGGGATGGACCGCTATAAATGATTATGCGTTTTATGACCTTACGTCTCTTGAAACCATATCTATTTCATCAAGTGTAGAAACGATAGGTGATTATGCATTCTATAACTGCACAGGACTCGAAAAGATCACTCTCCGGGAAGGACTGACAAGTATTGACAGTTATGCATTCTATAACTGCACTAGTCTTGAATCAGTCGCTTTGCCGGACAGCATGACAAGTATTGACAGTAATGCATTTGGAAACTGCACGAGTCTTTCGGAATTGAGTTTTGGAAATCAGTCCGTCGAATTATATTATCCATTTAAAAATTGTACTCAATTGAAGCATATCACGATACCGGTAGGCTGGACGTATATCAGTGATGGTGCATTCAGTGGTCTTACAAGCTTAGAAAGCATCACCCTTCCGTACTCTTTGACAAGTATTGGAGATCGTGCATTCAATGGCTGTACGAGCCTTGAAACGGTTTCTTTTCCTGATAGCTTGACAAGAATGGGTTATAGTGCATTCAATGGCTGCACGAGTCTCTCAACAGTAAGTTTCGGAAACAAGTCTATTTATTTTGATGATGATAATCGTTCTTCTCCATTTGAGGGTTGTACGCAATTGAAGCATATCACGATACCGTCAGGTTGGACATTTATCGACGAATATGCCTTTAAGAATGTTAAAAGCTTAGAAAGTATCAGCCTTCCGTATACTTTGACAAGTATTGGAGATTATGCTTTTCAAAGCTGCAGTTCTTTGACGAGGATATCACTTCCTTCGAGTGTTAAATCTGTAGGTGATTATGCCTTTTCATATTGTAGAAATCTGACGAGTGTGAATTTGTCTGAAAATATGACTTATATACCCGAGGAATCGTTTCTTGAATGTTCAAGTCTCGAGGTTATTACTATACCGACGGGTGTAGTAAGCATTCGTGATCGTGCATTTCAAGGCTGTTCATCTCTGAGCAAAATAGTTTTTCCTAAAGGTTTAGGTTATATTGGAGAGTACGCATTCCGTAATTGCAGTGCGATAAAAACTATATATTACAAAGGAACCCAGGAAGAATGGGCCAATGTAACTAAAAAGAGTCAGGGGACATCCGGGTTTTATTCTGCTAATGTGTACTGCACGGGTGTTGCATCGACCGCACAAGCGTCTGTTTCTACAGCAGTATCGGCACAGATAACCGAATACGAGTCTCCTGTCGAGGATATCTCCTACGTTACTGAGCCTGTAGCAGCCGTGTCCGTTGTTCCGGAGACGGAGCTTACGGTCAGCTCGGCACAGATAGAAACCTACGACTCTGAGACAGCTGACTCTACCGATACGGCAGAAGAAACAGCTATCGTAGAAATGAAAAAAACAAAGACGGGTCTTATTCCGGGCGGATATTACGTCCTTGCGGTAATTTCGGGTTATTCAAAGAACTTTGAGCTGGCTTCGGACACGCTGCTGTACATAACAGACACGGTGGCAGATGAGAACGGTACGGCAGAGTTTACCTACTACATACCGGATGTGCCGTATGCACTCTTTGTTTTTGGCGGGTGTGGTCACACCTTGTCAGACTGGATATCGTTTGCTCCTACTACGTGCGAGGATAGCGTAAGGGTCAGAATATGCACAAAATGCAAAGATATCGTTGAAGATGAGTTTGTGCCTGCTACAGGGCATCTTCCCGGTGAGTGGAGCATTTCCGTTCCTTCGGCAGGTGGAGAGCAGGGAGTCAGGGTTCAATACTGTACCTACTGCAACAAGGAGTTTGTCGGGCAGTTTGTGGCTGACGGTGATGTGGACGGCGACGGAAACATGACAAACAGCGATCTTTCTCTCATACTCAGATACTTTTCGGGGTACGGCATGGGTGAGAGCTTTTCCAATACCGATATTGATCTAAATGCGGATGGATTGGTCAATAACCGTGATGCTGTAGCTCTGATACAGATCCTTGCAGGATGGAGTGTTGACAGGTCTGTTACACTCAATTTGGAGAATAATGTTGACGTCCGCGGTATCGAGTATACCCTCGACAGATTAACCATGACAGCTACTGTAAAAGGACCCGCAGCGGAAACACTTCATTTCACAGATGTTGTGATACCGTGTCGGGTTTTGTCAGACGGACGTATATACCGGGTCGTCGGGATCGAGAAAAATGCTTTCAAGGGGCATGCAGAGATCACGAGCATCACGCCCGGAGCCAATCTTGAAAGCATAGGTACGGCGGCGTTCGATGGTTGCGATTCACTGACCGGAGTGTATCTGACGGATCTTGGTGCGTGGTTTGATATTGAGTTTGCAAACTACAAGGCAAACCCGCTCAGTATAGCAAAGAACATATACCTTAACGGAGAGCTGATAACCGAGCTTACCGTGCCCGAGAGTGTTACGGAGCTAAAGGCGTTTGCACTGTTTGGCAGTTCCGTGTCCGTTCTTACTCTGCATGGCGGAGTCAAGAGCATCGGAGAACATGCTCTGTACGGACTTGGCGTCAGCGAGCTGACACTTCCCGAGGGAGTGCAGAGTATCGGCGAGAATGCGTTCAGAAACTGCAAGGCACTTGAGACCGTCATCATACCAAAGAGCCTCAAGAGCGTCGGAAACGAGGCATTCTACGGATGTTCTGCCCTCAGCAAAGTTCAGATAGCGAGCCTGTATGCATGGTGCAAGATCGACTTTGCTCACTATACGGCAAATCCGACGTATTACGCGAAGTGCCTCTATGTGGGCGAGCGAGAGCTGACAGCTCTGAACATATCGGCAAATGTCGGAGCTATAAAGAATTACACCTTCATCGGCTGCGAAAGAGTCACAAAGATCACCGTACCCGAGGGAATAACGTCTATAGGTGATTATGCCTTCTATGGGTGCAAGGAACTAAAGGAAGTATCAATTCCGAGTACTGTTAACATTATAGGCAAGGTAGCATTCAGAAATTGCACAGAGCTAAGCAAAGTAACGATAGCATACGGTGTTGAGAGTATCGGTGACGGAGCGTTCTACGGTTGTACTGCACTTGACGACGTTTACTATACGGGAACCAAGTATCAATGGTCGTCTGTCAGCATCGCAGATAACAATGATCCGCTAAAGAGTTCGGCTATTCACTATGAGTCATAAATAAACACAACAAAAAAGCAGGCATTGCCTGCTTTTTTGTATCGTTTTTGCCCGAGGTCGAGAGCGGAGAAACGGATCGTACTTTATCCCCTTTCCGACAGTCATCCTCGAGGGAGCGGAGTATCCGCGACCGAAGGATCTAGTCGGAGCAGAGAGTGACGCCTCTATCATCTCCCGCTTAGATTCTTCAGTCGGCTAAAGCCTCCCTCTAGAATGACAGCGGGGATATCACTTCATCAGTAACGGTTATAAACGCAGCGTCCAACCGCCCTGTCATCCTTGAGCGTAGCGAAGGATCAGAGGGCGAGTACAAAGTAACGCCACTGCCACCTCCCGCTTGGATTCTTCGCTGCACTTCGTTCCGCTCTAGAATGACAGCGGGGATGGGACTCCGCTTGTACCAATACTTTTGAAACGTTTTTACTGCATCCCCCTTCCGACAGTCATCCTCGAGGGAGCGGAGCATCCGCGACCGAAGGATCTAGTCGGAGCAGAGAGTGACGTTATTATCATCTCCCGCTTGGATTCTTCGGTCGGCTAAAGCCTCCCTCTAGAATGACAGCGGGGTTGGTTCTGCCATCTCCCGCTTAGATTCTTCGCTGCACTTCGTTCCGCTCTAGAATGACAGCGGGGTTGGGACTCCGCAAATGACCGAGAGAGTAACGCCACTGCCATCTCCCGCTTGGATTCTTCGGTCGGCTAAAGCCTCCCTCTAGAATGACAGCGGGGATATGACTTCATCAGTAACGGTTATAAACGCAGCGTCCAACAGCCCTGCACCTGTCCGAAAAAATTAGCACAGTGTCGATAGGCACTGTGCTAATTTCAAATATTATTCTATTACGTCCTCTATATTAGCCGGAATACCGTAATCTGCATAATCAAAGATCCGTGCATCCTTGTCAGGGTTTATTGCTATTATAGTTTGTGCTCCTTCTATAGCACATGTATGATGCACGGCTCCGGATATGCCTGCTGCAATGTATATTTTGGGACTGACGTTCTTTCCTGTGAGTCCTACTTGCTGCTCGTATGGGGCTTTGCCCATATCGACCAGACCTCTGGAAGCAGCAAGCTCAGCTCCTATCTTATCAGCCAGCAGATGTACCGCGTCAAGCGAGTTTGCACATCCTTTTCCGACAGACAGCATGAGCGAAGATGATGTGCTCTCGGTACGCACGGTTGCCATTTTGGGCGTTGTTGTGCATTTGATCTTTGCACTGACAGAGCCGCTGCGTGCGGGTCTGTACATGTAAAACTCTCCGTTCTCTATCTCGAGCTGCGTGCAGTCCGCACAAAGTCCCGTGCCAAGCAGTGCCTGCACAATGGGGGCATGATTGCGTCCCCATGAGTCAGCCTTCCATAGAACTACCTCGTCGTTGCGAATTTTCTCAGCGATCACGGATGTGTCTGTGTCATCTATGATCTTGACATTGTGGGCAATAGATCTTCCGATATTTTCCATATCATGTCCGATGACTGTGACAGACTCAAGTTTTTCTTTCTCGGAGTCGTTTGACACATCTTCTGCTTCCTTGCGTTCTTCGGATTTGAGCCGTTCGAGTAATGGATACAGCTGCGATTTGTCGATCCATTTTACACGGCGTCTGCCTGATGTATTTTCAAAGCATTTGATAACTACCGTGGGAGATCCGCTAATACCGCACTTTTCTTTGTCTGTGCCGAGCTCTGCGGCTCCTATGACCCTGACTACATCCTCGCGTACTCTGGATCGAATACTGAAAAATCTCAGCGTATGTATTCTCTCCAGTGTCAACAGAGCAGGGAAAGAGTAGCTGCGTTCACCCTCACGTGTGTTGCATGAGGTATCTGAAATGTATTCCATAACATTGGTGACGAGCTGACACTTGAGCATAGTGGCAAGGCACGGCCCTACCTGTGCAGTATCTCCGTCTATAGATTGTCTTCCGCAGAGGATAAGGTCGGGCATGTTCTTTTTCAGATATTCTGCCAGAATATACGATGTCGCGAGAGTATCAGAACCTGCAAATGATGAGTCACTGAGCATTACCGCTTCTTTTATCGGTAGTCGAGTGAGCTGTGTGAGAGCTTCCTTGCATGACGGAGGTGACATGCTGAGTACGCTTACCTCTGCATCGGGAATACGCAGGGCGTATTCGAGAGCACTTGCATCAAATGGGTTCATCTCTCCCTGACAGTATTTTACGCATACGGTGATCTTCATCTTTTGACCTCTTATATAGCACTGTAGTTGTGATATACATCCTCGAGTGCATCGTGTACAGCCTTGTATTTTTCATAGAGCTTTGCGTATACGGCAGAGTTCTGTGCGTTTGGCAGAGTTCTGCCTTCCTCTACTGTGCACTTGGAAAGTGCATCCTCGTATGATGAGAAAAGACCCGATACTACTCCTGCCATGATAGCTGATCCAAGTGAGGAGTCGCTGTTATTCTTCTTTACCAGTTCTACTCCGAGTGTATCTGCGACGATCTGCCTCCAGAGAGGAGAGTAAGATCCCCCTCCGATGATAGCGGCTGTATCTCTGTGAGGAATGCCGAGAGATTCTATCTTCTTTTTGCAGTCGAGAAGCGAAAGTGCAACTCCCTCCATTACTGCACGCGAGAAATGTCCCTTTGTATGAGAGAAGCGTATTCCTGTAAAGCTGCCGCAGAGCAGAGGATCCGCATAAGGGGTAAGCTCACCGTTGATGTAAGGGTGATATAACAACCCCTCACTTCCCACAGGTACTTTTGCCGCTGCTTCGTCAAGCTCGCGGTAATCCTCTCCGAAGGTGTCCCTGTACCATCTGTAGGACGAGGCACATGCCTTTGTCGCTGTTCCCGGATACCAGAGATCTTTTATTACATGAGAGTAGTTGATGATATCACGGTCGCGGTATGCTTTGTTTGTTATGATACAGATTCTGCCTGCGGTTGCGAGCTTAATAGTCATTTGCCCCTCTTTGACGGAACCGGAGGCAAGAACTTCCATCACGGTATCTGTAGTACCGCACAGTACAGGTGTACCCTCACACAGACCCGTTTCTTTTGCCGCTTTTGCTGTTACGCTGCCCACTATCTCGTCAGGACGGACGAGTTGTGGCAACATTTTTCTGCTGACAGATCCCAGCTCCATGAGCTTCTCGGACCAATCCAGGGTATTGTAGTCAAAGAGCATACTGCCCTCAGCTTCTATATGATCGGTGACAAAGTCCCCTGTCAGCTGATGACGGACAAAATCCTTTGAGAACATGATCTTTTTGGTTTTTGCCCAAATATCCGGGGTGTTGTTCTTTACCCACATTAACTGAGGAAGCGTCCATATCGTATCTGGAGTATGGAGCATTATGCTCTCTACTTCCTCCTTGTGATGGGTCTTTAGATAATTGACCTCTGCGATAGAACGTGTGTCTGTCCAGTATATAGAACGGCATACAGGCTCAAAGTTATCATCCATCAACACAGCTGTGTGTGTTGCCGCGTCAAGCGAAATGCACGCAATGTCAGCAGGGTCGATACCGCTCTTTGACAGTATGTTCTGTATATTATACTGTGTTGCAGCATACCAGTCATTCGGGTCCTGCTCGACAATACCGCCTGCTCCCGAGTAGCTTTCGTATTCTTTCGAGGAAGTGGCGGTGATGCTTCCGTCCTCACACAGCAGTGTGGTCTTTGACGAGCCTCCGCCGAAATCAATACCGAGTACGTATTTCATGTTTTTTCTCCGTTATACTAAATGCCGATACAGCACAGAAAAATATTTCTGTGCTGTAC
>JAZNOK010000181.1:0-12708 GCA_045580775.1 Eubacteriales bacterium | reverse complement strand
TGATGAGCTCGAACAGAAGCTCGGAACCGAAATTCTGTCATACAGCTGCTGTGTCACCCATATATGCGATGACTGTAAAATAAATAAACACATATTATAATTTTTTATATATTTACGGAGGAACAAACATGAACATCAAAGGAACAAAAACAGAAAAAAACCTCATGGAGGCTTTTGCAGGTGAAAGCCAGGCTCGCAACAAGTATACTTACTTTGCATCCAAAGCAAAAAAAGAGGGCTATGTACAGATAGCTAAGATCTTTGAGGAAACAGCTGCAAATGAAAAAGAGCACGCTGAGATCTGGTACAAGTACCTCCACGGAGGCGAGATAGGCACAACTATGGATAATCTCGAGGACGCGGCAGAAGGCGAAAACTACGAGTGGACCGACATGTACGACCGCATGGCAAAGGAGGCACGCGAGGAGGGATTTACCGAGATCGCACTCAAGTTTGAGTTGGTCGGAAAGATAGAAAAAGAGCATGAGCAAAGATACAGAAAGCTGCTCAAGAATGTAAAAGACGGTCTCGTTTTCTCACGTGACGGCGATACCATTTGGCAGTGCTCTAACTGCGGTCATATTGTAGTCGGAAAGAAAGCTCCCCAGATGTGCCCTGTTTGTGCTCATCCTCAGGCATACTTCGAAATACGCAAGGAAAATTATTGATCAACCTATAACGAAAGGCTCCGACACAAGGAGCCTTTCTCGTTTATCAAAGCCACGTTGACAGTTGTACCAAAAAAGCAGGCTTTGACATCCCATCCTCACGCCTATTTTTTACTTGAATTAAATGAAGTAAAAACGGCGGGGCGTAATTTTTGCATTTTTCTATGCACAAAAAGCAGAGCAAAGTGTTTTACCCATAAAAATATGCACCCCAAAAGTGTCTGACTTTTGGGGTGCATATCATTTTACCGCTCTGCTTTTGCTTTATTATTTCGATGTGTTTTAATTCCACCCGGACAGCTTCTGAATGATACCGATAATATCACGGTTGGTAACAACGCCGTCGTAGTTAGTATCCATACGCATTACCTCATGCTCGTCATTCCACCCCGACATTGCACGAAGTGCGATAGTAATATCGGTATTGGTCATCATACCGTCACCGTCAGCGTCACCCGATGCAAAGAGAACAAGTTCAATCACCTCGTCACCGCACCCTCCGCAGAGCTTCGACTTGAATCCGTCGTCCTCTGAGCTGGGTTCGACAAGCATAGTCCATTCAGAATATGCGTGTCCGAGAGCAGGAATGGCTCTGCTTTTTGCCTCTGTGCAGTTAACAGCAGTACATGCACGTGTCTCGACTCCGTCCTCAGTACAGGTAGCGGGAGTCGTTACGTTCCACTCGCTGAGGTTGTGCCCGAGAGCAGGGATGGCTCTGCTTTCCGCCTCTGTGCAGTTAACAGCAGTACATGCACGCGTCTCGACTCCGTCCTCAGTACAGGTAGCGGGGGTCGTTACGTTCCACTCGCTGAGGTTGTGTCCGAGAGCAGGGATCTCAACGTATGTAGTGTAATCGCACACAGAACATGTCACATATATATCATTTCCCGGTTCTGTACAAGTGGGAGGCAAAGCAACATGATACTCCTCGAGATGAGGGAGGCTTGCAATTGCATCTGTCTCCGTAGCGGAGCATACCGAGCACACCCGCTCTGTACGTCCCGCCTCTTTACAGGTCGCATTTTTTGCCACATACCACTCTCCGAAGCTGTGCGATGCAGAAACGCTCCTGTTCTCTTGCTTTGAGCAGGTAGCACAGGTACGTCTCTCGAGTCCTGAACGGGTGCATGTGTGGGCCACGATCTCAGTCCAGTCGCTCCAGCTGTGCCCGATAGGCTCTGCCTCCTGTGCTGCACTTTGATTGCATAGCAAGCACACAAAATGCATGACTGCATTTTCATCGCAGGAGGAAGATGCCACTCCGTTCGGAGCATAGCAATGACCGTCCTTGTCCATAACTCCCTGCGGCACAGGACCGTTTGCTGTCATCATCCACTCATCCACAAAATCAAGTTCGGGATAGGAATCCTCTCGCTGAGAGGATGAGAGCGAATAACAGGTATTGCCCGGTCCAAATGTATATATTGTCGGATCCTGATTGATATAGGTAGTAGCCGTAGCTGTGTACACCGGAGCATTCGCAACGCAGTAATATGCACCGCCCTTAGCACAAACGCCTGCAACATATAGGTTATAATCAAAGGTTTGCCCCTTGTTATATATACTCACAACAGAACGGCAATTGTATGCATAACCGTATCCGCAAACACCTCCGATCCATCCGTTGTCTGCATGCTCACTGCCCAAGATCACTATCTCGCCTTCACAGACACAGTTGTCAGCATCACCTTGCCCTACGATCCCGCCTGCATAGTACCACGACCATCTCGGTGCTCCCTTCAATACGATCACACCTTCTATGCGGCAGTATGAGATCGTACCGCTGGTGCTGTTTCCTGCTATACCTCCGGCCTCCGTAGAAGATCCCGAGGATGCGGGCAGATCGCTTGTAGTAAATGCCGACTTAACATAGCAACGGGTTATCGTTCCGTAGTTATAGTTTGCGATCGCTCCAAAGGTGCCTGTACCGAACATACGGTGCTCGGTAAAACGCAGGGTAGTTATGGTGCCCTTATTTGACGCCGCAAATCCACCCTGATTGCCGCGAAGACCGGATATAGCGTAGCCTGCTCCGTTCAAAGTTCCCGAAAACTCGGTTATCGGGATCCATCCGCCGACTATTGCTCCGCCCGCTTCAAAATCGGCATCGCTAAGTATAATGTCCTTTGTCAGTACAAAGTATTTGTCAGGATACTGGTGGATTGCATTAAGCTGCTTTGCGGTGCTTATCTTGTATGGGTCAGCTTCAGTTCCGCTACCGATAAGCGAGGTTATATCAAGCACACAAACGCTTCCGTACTCGCCTCCGCTACTGCAAACCGCCTTTAGCACGCCATCTCCGTAAACAGTAACGGTTTTTCCAGGGTTTGCCGACATTCTTGCGGAAGAAGACCTGGGGTCACTTCCGTCAGTAGTGTAATAGAGTGTAACGTTCGAGCTTGTAGCACAGAGAGTAAATGTTTTATGTGATGAAGAATGCACCAGCGACTCTACGCCCTCGTATCCTTGGATATACGCGGACGGCACGTTGCAATGGGTGAGCTCAGGATATCCGTCGGCTCCCGCCGTCCAGATTATATCCAAGGAATTGGTACGCAGCTGTGCAAGAAAGCTCTCGCTTTTCATCTCGGTAGTGCTCATCGCTACACCTGCTTTTGCCACCGTGCAGAGATCGCTGTTGTAGTAACTGTTCACAGCGGCAGTACCAAGTGCCAGCACATCCTTGCGTGCGGTATTGTACTTTCCCGGAGCGGAAGCTGACAGCTCGAGTGCACTGAAGCAATATGATACGCTTCCGCTGTTATATGGAACCATGGCTGCATCAGCATCATAGTCTCCTCCTCCGGCAGCACTCGCACTGCCTATCGCACCGCAGTTACTGACAGTACCGGAGTTTGTAGTACATATCACTCCTGCCTCGCTTGTATTGCCCACTACTCCGCGGACAACGCAGGATTCGATAGTACCCATGTTTACGTCGCACAGCAGAGCACGCTCAAGTGTAACGTGGCTCGTAGTGTAGTTAAGTCCGGCCAGCGTACCGTTAACACCAATGTCATCAAAAAGCGGACAATCAGCGGTAACGGTATAACCGTTACCGATGAAAGTTCCTTCAAATGCATATCCGTGTGCATAGTTCCAGACGTTGCCCGTCATATCAAGATCACACTCGAGTCGGATATACAGGCCGTTGTAGGTAACTCCCGCCTCAAGCTTGCCTAAGAAGTACGCCAGCTGCCCCTCAGTCTTGATCAGATAGGGACTCGTCTCCGTGCCGCTGCCCGAGGCAAAGCTGATCGAGACACTTCCATCCCATGCGGCATCCGCAGTAACGTTAGAGTGCGAGAATGCAAACGAAAAACAGACTGCAAACAGCATCAAAAAAACAATCAAACAGGCTGTCAGCACTTTCGTTGATCTTTTCATGTAAAGCTCCTTTTTCATTTCATAATATTGTCAAGCAGAGAGATCCTTCTGCTGATGTAGTTCGATATCTGACCGAGGTGATCAAGCTCAGGGGATGGATGTGCAAAGACTGCATCATCCGCGTCATATATCTCGGGGGTTATCTTACCCATAAATGCAGTCACGTCGGAGATCATCAGCTCCGGAACAAGAACATCCCCTCTCAGAGCATGATATCTGTCTTTGATCTCAGAACAGAAGCTGTTGAGCATTCTGTCCCACAGGAGATTTCCCGTATCCGAATCCCACACTCCGTCAGTCACGGAAGGTAAAAATTCGTCGGGGGAACGAGTGCTCTTTCCGTCGGCTGACAGTCCAAATGCCGTCTCCATATCATATACGGTTGCTATCCAGGGTTCGTCCTTGCCATAGCATATAAGCACCAACTCATCCGCACCGTGATAGCTCAGCCCCAAAGAGTAAATCGTAATAAGATAATCTATAGCAGACTCCACGTCTATATACTCATGCACTCTGCTCCTGAACATTGCATCATCACTTTCCATAACAAAAGTGATAAATGCATTGAGTTTTTCCTTCACCCAAGTGTCGTCCTCAGTGCCGCAGTACTCAACCTCCCATGGGGATCCTTCTTCAAAAACCGCTTTACTGCGGAAGAACGCCTCATTCGCTGAATCCGTATTTGCAATTACAACAGCGTGGTCACACCCGTCCTTCATGCCGTAAAGATCGTCATCCTTATGCAGATTGAAGGTATAAAGTCCGTTGAAGCTTCCGTTGATGTACAATGCAATCGGAAAGCCGTCTACCGCACCGTAGTTTGATGTCTTTGCAAGATTTTCGTGAACATTCTTCCGAGAAAAAACAATATCCGCCCATATATCGGCACATATCAGATTGCGGCATTGGCTGGAGTCGATATAATTGGCCTTGAGAACATATTTATTCTCGGCATTCCAACCTTCAAAGGTCAGCTTTTTCTTCTCGGTACGTGAATCGTCAGAATAAAGCTTTAATGTATAGCTCTTTTTGTCAAACTCGAGCGAAGAATGCCCCTGATACTTCAAAGTGGCGGGAGTTGTAAATGTCCCGTCTCCAAAAAAAGCTGCATTAACATTGACGGAGGATGATTTCCCTATACCATGCATATCCCCGTCAAACGCAAGAACGGGAATCTGCAATTCGGGGTATTCGAATTGTGTCTCGGAATGTCCGCAGACGGAGCATACATGCGTTTTTTTCACAGACATCAGCTTTGTGCTGTCAACATTCCATTCCGAATAAGTATGCCCCAGCTCCGGTATGATGTCTTCAATGTAGGTATTTCCGTTTTCTTTGTGGGTATAAAGGGTATACCCCTTCTCCGAGCAGGTCGGCGGTACGGTCTTTAGGTCATATTGCGTATCTTCGGTTTTCAGCAGACTCACAAGAACCAAAATGATCGGAATTACCGACAGTATCACCGCTGTACGCAAGATCAATGACCGAATTTTAGTTTTCATCATCATTATACAGTATCTGTTTTTAATCCATATCGAATCGGGGATCATACCCCATACTATATGGTAACACATACATTCTTAAAATGCAATACCCAAGCTTTGATCTTTTACATAGACGGCTATTGATAAGCATCAAAAAATATGCTACAATGCTCTCGAATCATCTCGCCGAAAGGAAATGACATGAAGCTCTACGCACCCAAATATTACAAAGATTTCAAATGCACCGCGGACAAATGCACCCACTCATGCTGTATCGGCTGGGAAATCGATGTTGACAGAAATACAATGAAAAAGTACGCATCCCTTCCCGGAGATTATGCAAAGGTGATCCGCTCATCGATCGAAGAAGGTGAGTCACCACACTTTCGTCTCTGCGAGGGGGATCGGTGCCCTCATCTTGACGAGTCGGGTCTGTGCAGAATAATCACAGAATACGGCGAAAGATATCTATGCGATATCTGCCGCGAGCATCCTCGGTTTTATAACAGGACATCACAGGGCATTGAAGTTGGTCTCGGGATGGCTTGCGAAGAAGCAAGCAGAATAATTCTCAGCTCGGATGAATACGGAGTCATCCTCCCGATATCTGACACAGAGGCGGCAGATGCAAACATAAGTTTTGACTCGATCCCCCACAGAACAAGGTTATTTGGGCTTCTGTCAGACGGTTCGCTCCATTATACCGACAAAATCGAGCGAATATACAGAAGCTACAAGTTATCTCCCTCCATTTCAAGCGACAGCGACTGGAGAGTGCTTCTCTCTCAGCTCGAATATCTTGACCCATCGCACAAAGAACTGCTTGCATGCTATTCATCGAACATCATCACGAAAGAAAACTACGAAAAACAGCTTTGCCGTGCACTTGCTTACTACATATTCAGGCATTGCTCGGGAGCCGCTGACGAAAGGGAATTCAGATCCTCTCTCGGATTCGGACTGTTTTGTGAAAGACTTCTCTGCTCTATACTGACGGCAACTAACGAAGATGTCATCTCAGCCGCAAGAATAATATCAGAGGAGCTGGAGTATTCCGAGGAAAACACTGACTCTATCAAGGCTGAATTTGCCTTTGTATAGCTATGTTAAATAATTTCAATGCCCGGCATCAAAGCGTGCAAACGCCGACGTCATTCTCCCGCCACGCACATTTTCAGGTGTTAATAAAGCAAGACGGTAAGGCAGTGATCACGCTGTTTTCCGCAAACGCAAAAACAGGAGCTGTAAAAAACTCTGCAGAGTTTTTTCAGCTCCTGTTTTTAGTCCTGATCCTTTTACACATCACTGTAAACAGACTTACGCTCAAGCTTGATAAGCAACCGGGACAACGGATATATCAAAAAGCCCACACATAGATTGCTTACCCCCATGACAAAGTCAAAGCCAAGTCCCGATACTATCCAGGCAAGTGTCATCTCCGGCGTATATCCAAACAGCAACGCCTGACCCGGTGCATAGATAGTTCCGAACATAAACCCATGAAGACTGCACACGGCAGGATATACGATCTTCGCGGTTGTCGGACTGATATTCTTTGGAATGAGCATAGCCATTGCCCACAGCACCGACCATACATACAGATACGGTACCCACCAGGTAGCAAAACCCGAATACAGGCCGTTGAGCATTATATACACGTATAAAGGTATCAAAGCCTTTGCTCTGTACACTACAGTATACAAAACCGTCAGCATACCGACAAGATGGATGTTAGGCAATACCTCCATGAGGATCTTTGATGCAAACATCAAAGATCCAAGCATGGCAAATACGACCGTCTCATGTATCATCCTGCCTCTTCTGTATCTGTTACTTTGTACGAACGATCTCGTAGTGCTCACCACCGGATATATTCTCTAAGTCAGCACCGGTCATGAGAGCTGTGCCGTTTTTGGATAGCGACCAATAGTGCTTGTCTATGTCATAGTCTGCAGTAATGCCGTTTACCTTTTTGATATACAGTCCATAAGCCCCCTGCTCTCCCTCTACCAGATTGTTTTCGATCAGAGCCTCGCCGAGAGTTGCTTTGTCGGTCTTGATAGTGAATACGACCGAACTGTCATTTGCCTTTACCTCTACCTCGATGACCTTTTTACCTTCTCCGAAACTTTTGTCAGAACGGTATAGGGCATCTGCCCATACTCCTTCTGCCGCGATCTTCTCTGTCTGTGCGGTAGTTTTTTCGGTATCTGCAGACGGACTCTCGGTCGAAGTGCCTGTTGTATCAGATACCGATGTCTGTGCGGTCTTATCTGCACACGAAACAAAGCCAAGTGCAAGCACGAGTGCAAGAGCAATGGTTAGAAGCGTTTTCAGTTGTTTTTTCATTTTTAAGTATCCTTTCTTTTGTGCTTTCCAAAAGGATAAAAAATAAAAGTGCTCTCCTGGAGAGCACAAACACAAAAATGGGCATAGATACCCTGCCGTACCGTATCCCCTTGTATCCGACTCTCCGTCTGCCCGAGAGGCTTTTACATATCACAAAACGATAAGCATTCCGACTTGAGAGCCAAAGCTCAGTTACGGTAATGGCTGTTGCCGCGGATTCTCACCGCTGTTTCCTTATCCCCGAACAAAAAATGCCCGACAACGGAAGTATATCTTCCGATGAGTTGTGTTTTATTCTTTTGTATAGGTATGATAACATACTTTTTGATCTAATTCAAGATGAAAAATGCACAAATTCCCCTCAGTTATTCTCCGAACTGCCCCGATTCACCTTTTTTCTGTGCTATACAGTGTTTTCTACGTATCAAAAACAAACAGCCTCGTACTCTGTCCGAATACTTACAGAGTACGAGGCTGTAGTTTTTGTATCAATACCGGGAAGCTCGTAATTTTGCGATATTCATCGCAATAACCTATTCGTCTTTATATCTTCTCCTTGCAGAGGGCCAGGTCAGCAAGTCCATTTTTGTGCAAAAGCAAAACACCGCACAAAAGCATCCCCTGTCCTATTACGTTCACGCCCTCGGCTATCCAGTTCATCGAAGCCTGTGCAAAATCCTGCGAGGACAGATACCCCATGCAAAGCGAGCACAAAAAAGAAACGGCAAATATTACTGTAAAAGCAGGTTTTTTCAGTTTGGCAGACAGTATACAAAGTACGGTATCCAAAATACCGAGCCCCGCTACCATAAGCCCCACAAACACAAAAGTACCGCTGAACACAGGAGGTGCAGATGCAAGAAGGGTGCTTTTTTCCTGTTTGCGGCAGAGCATCGCGAGAATACCTATCCCCACAAACAAAAAGCCTATAGACTGCACGGGAAAGAACATAGCGTTAAGTGCCTCAAAATCACACACACCGAGTGCGTATAACAGCTTATAGGTTGCCTTGAGTGCTCCTGCACAGGTAACGTTTATCACGCCTGCGGCAAAAAGTGCATACGCACCCTTGCTCATCTTATTGTACAGATCACGCATCAAAAGTACTGCCGCCGCCGCAAAAAAGGCTACGGGGATATAATCGACAAGTGCCATAGAAACCGAGAAGTCCTTCATTACGCTGTCCTCCGGTATTATTTCTTGTTAAGATGATAGATAGGAATCAGGGGAATAATGATGGGGGTCTTATTTGCGTAGGTGTTATATTCCTCATTTTCTCCATAGCGTGCCATCTGACGCTTTTCAAGACGCTGTGCACCGTTGAACATTATATATACGATACAAATATATGCGGCAATTGCAGTGATCCACTGACCTACCGTCGCGTATGTAGTAATTCCGCTGACGAACACACCTGTCCAGAATATGATCTCTCCGAGATAGTTCGGGCAACGTACGATCTTGTACAGTCCTTTTGTCGCTACCATATCAGGACGTACCTTTTTCTGTGCGGACTTCTGATTGTCCGCGATAGATTCCAGTACCAGTCCGAATACAGAGATAACAAAACCGACCGTAGGGAGTATTACATCGGTAGATGCGTTATTATATCTGAACAGCATGGGACTTACCTGAGCTACATAAAGCACCGACACGCAGACCCAGATAGCCGCAAGAACGAACACGGGCATTTTCTTTTCGTTGTTTTTGGCTAGAGTGTCTTTTGCTACATCAGTCTTCTTGAAGGTGATACTCTTGAGCTCACGCACAAGCAAAAATCCCGACAAACGAATACCGTAAGCCAAAAACAGCACAGCTTCTGCAAGCATTATCCAAACAGGAGTTGCGGTGGGGTTTATCAAATACATAACAAGCACCGCAATTCCGCCTCCCGCAACGGCAAATCCGTATCCTATAGAGAGAAAATACACGAATTTGTAAAATCCGACAGCACACATCAGTGCACATACAATAAGGAGTATACCCAGCAATGTCCAAGGCATGATCAGTTACCTTCCTTTCCGAAATAATTCTTGATATATTCAGCAAAGCTGCCTTCACCCGTGCATGTATCACCGACGAGATCATGGCTGAGCGTCCACTTTGAGAAAAGAATTATATCGTGCTTTCCTGCCTTTTTGATCTTCGGCAGATTTGCCAAAATACCGAACAGCCATATAGGAGCCCATTTGATCTTTAATGGTTTTCCTGCTGCTTCAAAGCACATTGCCGCCATCTGCTCATAGGTGTAGGTCTCTTTGCCTCCTACGTTGTATGTTACATTGGTATCATTCATGTGATCTACAATAAACGCAGCAAAATCGGGACAGTCCACCACATTTGCCTTTACCGTGCCGTAACCTTTGAGAAGCTGCATCTCGCCGTTGTCCACATAGGGTTTGAACACCTTAGCTATATCATAAAAGTACCCGGTCGGACGGTAAATGACATATTCCATATCCCCCTTTTTCAGCTCCTGCTCGACAAGGTATTTGGCGTGGAGCATCGGAACTTTCTCAGCTCCCGGCTCATCGCAGGAAATAACCGAAATGTAGTTAAATTTCTTTACTCCCGCACGTTTTGCTTGCTCGTATATATTCATGTTACCGTGATAGTCAATATCGTAGGATGTGACCTTTGTTGATGCCCCGGTGAGACCTACAGTTGTTATCACAATATCCGCACCGTCGCAAAGTCCCTCCAAGGTCTCGGGTTTGGTCGCGTCGATCTGTACAAACGTATATTTCCCTGCACAGCCCTCGACTTCGCACTCCTTCAGGTCTGCCGCTACCACCTCGTGTCCGCCTTTAACAAGGCATTTCAGAATATCCGCACCGAGATTACCAAATGCACCCGCAAGTACAACTTTCATTATCTTTTCTCCTTATATCACTTTATTTTTTGTTCTTTTCTTTTGCACGTTTGTCGTTTATTATCTTCATGTGCTCAGCAGTAATCAGCTCAACATTATTCTCTTTTGCCCAATCTACACATCCCTTGAGTACGAGCTGAAGGAACACACGCGGAACGCCGAGAATGGTCATCAGAGCCTCATCTGTAAACTTGACCTTGTCATCTGCTCTGTCCGCGGCATAGCGGACAGATTCCAGCGATGCCTGTCTCATCTGAAGCAGCTCTGCTCTCATTTTCGTCTTTCTGTGGAACCAGAAATTCTTACTGTCTCTATATCCGTAGTCTACAGGAAGTGAGGGAAAATCCTTTGCCTTCACTCCGTTAATGATAGCATCGCTGTACTTTTTCTTCATCAGGATCTTGTCTACGCGAAGAATGAAGTGAGCTCCGAATTTGCTGGTTATACCGTTAAAGTCATGATATGGCCCCTCATATCCGTTGAGTTCCCCTGCCTTGTCCCTGTCAGCACCGTCAAGCTCACGCATCCAGGTGCATTCGATAGCTTCTATAGCATCTGTGAGGACCATAGGTCTGTTCTCTCCCGTCTCTTCCTCGATCATGCTCTTCTCCAGCTTGAACTTGCACTTGGGCATTTTGTCCTCAGGCTTATCCCCCGGCCATGACAGCTTCACCGCCTCCTTGAAGGTAGCCGGTTTGTCATCAATGAAGTTGAGAGTGCATTTTCCGTTTCGCAGGATATTCTGTGCGGTGTTAGATGAATTACGGCAACACAAAAGCATTGCGTAATAATCCTTTCCCGCAACATAATATGGCTGAACCAAGGAATACGGACCCAGGTTTGTTGTGCCATCCTCACAAAGTGTACTGATGATCACGGTTGGCATCGGAAAGAATAGCGATGTCTGGTAGAAGTTGTCTACTATACGAAGATTTTCGAAACTGCTCATGGTGTTTTCTCCTTAAATTTAATCTATTTTAATAATTTTTTTATAATCTCGTACTGCTCACCAAATTCTCTTCCCTCAATAGTCCAAGTCAGCATAGACTCAGCAATAAATTCAGCCAAAAAAGAGGCATTTACGCTTTGCTGATCCCCGCACAGCGGCAGTATGACCATAGAAAGCTGACTCCTAAGCAGCTTATGCCGTTCGGGAAATACCGTCGCAAAAACCTTTGAAGCTTCGCTGTCAGAAAAGAGAACTCCGTACTCACTCGAATATTCGACAAGAGCATGATATATACTTTTGAGCACCGCAGATCCATCACTTGTCGGTACTTGCCTCACCTTTTCAAGAAGCTCGAGCCACTGATCCGCCATGAAAGAGGCAATGAGTGCATCTTTGGACCCAAAGTAGTTATATACAGTCCCTACACCGAGTCCGCATGCAGCCGCAACCGAACGTATCGTCGTTTTCAAATAGCCGTTTTGTTTCAATTGTGCTTTTGCCTCGAGCAAAAGCTGTTCTCTTACGTTTTCAATAATTTTCGGCATTTTCTTTTCCTGTTATTTTTTATGAACGTGTTCATTATAATTATAATAGTTCTGTTATTGATTGTCAATCATATATCAAAAAACCGAGAGGTGTTTGTGTCAAAAATTTATTCTTACCAAAAATGACTGAAATACAATAGTGAAAAAAACAAAAAGAAAACGACAATCTTCTGACGAAAATTGTCGTTTCTGTTTGTGTAAATGCTACGAAAAAGATATTTTCGGCATTTTCGCGTGTGACTTTGAACTCTTACAGAAAATGAAATCCTTGCTGATGCAAGGATGAAATCAGCTAACGCTGATGAAATCTTCGGCTTTGCCTCAGATGAAATTAAATCCACCCATCCGCCGTCGAGGCGGATTTCATCCAACCAAGTTGGATTTCATCGTCGAAGACGATTTCGCCCACCTGTAAGGGTGGATTTAGTTGAAAAAGACAGATTCCTGTTGAAAT
>JAZNOK010000180.1:0-11028 GCA_045580775.1 Eubacteriales bacterium | reverse complement strand
CGGAAGCGGGGGTCGAACCCGCACGGTATCGCTACCACCGGATTTTGAGTCCGGCACGTCTGCCAATTCCATCATTCCGGCATATATGCGGCAGGACTGCCTGCCGCAGTATATTTGCAAAATCGTGATTACTCAGCGTCTTCGCCCTGAACAGCCTCCTCGGCTGCTTCTTCAGCTGCTTCTTCTGCAACTGTGTCCTGCTCTGCGAGAAGTGCTCTGATAGAGAGGCTTACCTTCTGCTTCTCGGTGTCGATGTCGATGATCTTTGCATCAACTACCTGACCGATCTCGAGAACGTCAGCGGGCTTTGATATCTTTCTGTCAGCTATCTGGCTGATGTGGATAAGACCGTCTGTTCCGTCAATGATCTCAGCAAAAGCACCGAAAGGCATCATGCTGACTATCTTTACAGGTACTACGTCATCTATCTGATACTTGTTTACAAATATGTACCAGCTGTTCATCTCAGGAGTCTTGTAACCCAGAGAAATTCTCTTACGTTCAACGTCAAATTCCTTTACCCAAACGTCGATCTCATCTCCGATAGCAACTACCTCAGAGGGATGCTTGATACGCTTCCAGGAGAGCTCTGTGTTGTGAACCATACCGTCAACGCCGCCGAGATCTACAAAAGCACCGTAGCTGGTCATGCTCTTGACCTTACCTGTGTAGTGCTTGCCTTCCTCGATGCTTGCCCAGAATGCTTCCTCATGTGCCTTCTTAGCCTCGAGCTTGGGTGCCTTGATGGAGGCGTATGCATGTCTTCTCTGATCGTTGATATCAATGATCTTTACCTGCTCTGTCTTTCCGACCAGAGTAGCGAGATCTGCATTCATGGGAAGTCCTGTATGTCTGGCGGGAACAAGAATACGTACACCGTCGATCACGATGATGACGCCTCCGCGTACAGCCTCAACGATCTTACCCTCTACGAGAGTGCCGTTGTTGTAGTACTCAACGATGTTGTTCCAGTTGTTGATGAGGTCAACACGCTTCTTGGAAAGAGTAGCCATGCCCTCGATGTCGCTTACCTTAATAACGAAAGCATCGAACTCATCGCCTATCTTGAACATTTCCTCGAGCTTTGCATTGGGGTCGTCGGTGATCTGGTTCTTTGCGATAACACCGGTAACCTTAGCACCGAGGTCAACATTCAGCTCAGTACCCGATATCGAAGTAACGATACACTTAACGATGTCTCCTGTATTTAATGGCTTGAGGGATGCTTCTAACAGCTCCTCAAAGTTTTCTTGGGTCATTTCATTGTTCATTTTGTTTACTACCTCCTCTATTAAACCGTGCGGAGTAGATGCTCCTGCGGCTATCCCTATACGGGAATAATTTTTATAGTTATCTAAGACAAGCTCATCCGGATGCTCTATCCAGACGGTGTCAGGGCATATTTTCTTTGAAAGCTCAAACAGCTTACCTGTATTCGAGCTTTCCCTGCCGCCGATGACTATGACAGCGTCTGAGCCTTCGGACAGTTCCGCTATCTCTTTTTGCCTATCTTGCGTAACATTACATATTGTATCAAAAAAAATCGGATTTGTATATACTTTTTCGAGAATTTTTTTGCATTTTTTATATTCTATTGAATTTTGTGTAGTTTGAGCGGCAAAAAGTACCGTTTTTTTGTCATTTTGACGGTTTTTTAGAATTTTCTCCAATTCCAGAGAGCTTGAGAAAACTTCTTTTTCGCCTTTTGAATAGCTGATGATCCCTTCCGCCTCAGGGTGATTGTGAGATCCGAGAAGTAAAAACAGCGTGTCAGCTCCCGTGTGCTCAGCGGCGATCTTGTGAATACGCTTGACAAAAGGACATGTCATATCCACGACCTTGAAGTTGCCGTGCTCAGACTCAAGTGCCCGCAGACGTGCTTCGTCCTCTTTTGGTATTCCGTGAGTTCTTATATACACCTCACATCTGCCCTCGGTGTCGCTTTGCTCTGCTATTTTTTGTGCATCATCCACACTTATGACGCATACACCTTTTTCTTTGAGCTTGTCGTTGTATATTCTGTTGTGAATGAGCTCTCCTATGATGTACAGACGTGTACCGTCTGCATCGTCACAGCGTTGCTCGATCTTATCGGTGGCACGCTTCACACCAAAGCAAAAGCCTGCGTTCTTTGCTACCTGTATTGTACGTTTTGGCACTTTTTTATACCTCTTCGGTCTGTCGGTCAAGCTCAATGATACGCTGCCTTATTATCTCGGTAGCACGTGCATAGTCTGCATGCTCCCCTTCACGAAATCCGAGCTGTTCCCATGTTAATACTTCACCGAACACCACCGTCTTTTTTCTGAGGAAACGATAGCGTCTGTTCTTTACCTTTATCAGTACAGGCTGTATCGGCACATGAGCGTGATATGCAGCCATTGCCGCACCGCTTTTGAATTTGGTTGAGCCTATTTCCTTTCCCGGGTGTCTTGTTCCCTGGGGAAAGATGGCTATGGTAGCACCGTCAGAGAGCATTGAGATGGTTTTCTTGACGGCACCTACATCCGCTCCTCCGCGGTCTACGCCGTAAGCTCCCAGCCCCGACATCAAAGTACGAAGGATCGGTATTTGAAACAGCTCCTTTTTTGCCAAGAAGCGAAGCTGCCGCGTCATGTACGCTACTCCGAGCACGATGCAGTCGAACATGTGCGTGTGGTTGGAGCAGACTACCACTCCGCCATCGCCTGTGTACTCTGCTTCGGGATTTTGTACCTTTATTCTCATGGTGCATTTGAGGATCGGTCCGATGATCTTTTTTGCGACCGAATAAAAACGGAGTTTTTTCATGCCTTTTCTTTCTTTTGTTTTTTCTTTTTTATTAGTTGAGTTTGCTATGAATAATTTCGAGAGCCGCCTCAATACTGCCTTCCAGAGTAAGTTCCGAGTTGTCCAGATGTATTGCGTCAGGTGCGGCAACAGCAGGGGCAACGGCACGGTTGGCATCACGCTCGTCTCTTTCCTTCATCTGTGCCAGTATCTGCTCGACGGATACATGCTCTCCCGCATCAGCCAGTTCTTTTGCACGTCTCTGTGCTCTTGCTCTGTCTGATGCCGAGAGGAAGATCTTGACATCGGCATCCGGCAGTATGACCGTCCCTATATCCCGTCCGTCCATGACTACGCTGTTTTTGTTTGCTATATCTCTTTGCATATCAAACAGCAACGCCCTTACCTCAGGTATGGCAGATACGCTCGATGCGTATTGTGCTATCTCGGGAGTACGTATTAATCCCGACACATCCTCTCCGCACAGGTATACTCTCTGGTTTGCCTCAGAGTCAAATCCGAGCTCTACTTTTATCCCTTCGAGTGAGGCTATGATACCTTCCTTGTCATCAGCGGCAATGCCGTGTCTGAGCACCCACAGTCCGACACTGCGATACAGTGCTCCGGTATCGATATATATGATGCCCAGTTTTTTGGCTATTCCTTTGGCGAGGGTGCTTTTTCCTGCTCCGCTCGGTCCGTCTATTGCAATTTTTATCATATCACGAAACCTCTTTTTTCTTGTATAACTTCAGTATTATTTGTTTGTTTTTTATTCGGATACTGCCGCACGTGCTGCCGCGACGGCAGTTGAAAATGCGATCTGCAGGTTGTAGCCGCCGGTGTAAGCATCAAGATCCAGTACCTCACCGATAAAGTAAAGTCCCCGGCAAACCTTTGATTGCATGCTTTTTGGATCCAGTTCTTTTACATTTACGCCTCCTCGCGTGATGATAGCTTCCTCTATCGGGCGAAATCCCGACAGCTTGACTTTCAGCCCCTTTAATGCTTCCAGCAAAAGCCGCCGCTGTTCACGCGTGATCTCATTCACCTTTTTCTTTGGATCTATTCCGAGGTAGGTTGGCAGATACCCCGCCAGCTTTGCCGGCATGAGGGGCCTTATTGCATTTTCCAGATCCTTGTTTTTTGCTTCTGAGAAGACCGAGAGCAGTTTTGCATCAAGTGTCTTTTCATCCAGGGCAGGTTTTATATCTATGAGTGCCGTGCATTCGCCGGGATGTACCTTGTGAAGATGCGAGCTTGCACTCAGTATCATCGGACCTGAAAGACCGAAGTGGCAAAACAGCATCTCCCCAAAGTCCTCATACACACATTTTCCTGTTTTGTCATGTACGATCTTGAGAGAAGTGTTTTTGAGAGACAGCCCCATCAGAGCGGGACATATCGGATCTTTTGAACTCAGCGGCACAAGTGAAGGGGACAGCGGTGTGAGAGTGTGTCCTGCTTCCTTGGCGAAGCGATATCCGTCTCCGGTCGAGCCTGTGAGAGGATATGACATTCCTCCTGTGGCGACGATCACCCGATCAAAGGAGTAGGATCGGTTATTTGTGACAACGCCTGTGACTGCACCGTCCGAGATTATGAGTTGTGTCACCTTTTCCTGTTTGATCTTTGCGTATTTGCCGGCGTATTTCCAGAGTGCATCAACTATATCGTATGACTTGTCAGATGCAGGAAATACCCGTCTTCCGCGTTCGACTTTCAGCTCGACTCCCAGCCTATCAAACAGAGCCATCGTTTCCGAAGGAGGAAAGGAATATATCGCACTCATCAGAAATCTTGGGTTTGATACTACGTTTTTTATAAATTCCTGCGGATCGCAGTCATTTGTGAGGTTGCACCGTCCCTTGCCTGTGATGGCGAGCTTGCGTCCGACCTTTTCGTTTTTTTCAAAGAGAGTGACCTGTGCTCCTGCGGCACCGCATTCCGCCGCACAAAGGAGCCCCGCAGCTCCCGCTCCTATCACGGCTATCTTCATGTCTTTACTTGAGTTTGGCATAGACATCGTACTCTTCCCATATACGCTCCAGCTTGTCAAAGCGTGCGTTGATCTCTGCCTGTCTCTTTCTTGAGATAGCAACGATCAGAGCATTGAGCACACTCATAGGAGCTGTGAGAGAGTCAACGTAGCTGGCCATATCCGATTGAGCGATCAGTACCTCTGTTGCCTTTGTTGCTATCGGGGAATTTTTGTTGTCTGTGATGGCTACGACATTTGCTCCTACTTCTCTTGCATAGTCAACTGCGTTGATTATTCTCGAGGTGTAACGGGGAAAGCTGATAGCTATCATAACGTCCCCCTCCGCTATCGGCAGTATATGCTCGAAAATCTCGCTTCCGCTCGTAGTTTGGACGTATCTTACATTATCAAATATCAGATTGAGATTAAAAAACAAAAAGTTAGACAGCGATGCCGATGAGCGTGCACCGAGGATGTAGATGTGCTTTGCACCGATTATCTTTTCTACCGAACGCTCAAAGTCCTCTCGGCTGATAGTTTCGAGGGTGGTCTTTATTTTTTCGACATCGGATAAAAGCATCTTTTCAAGCAGGTCTCCGTTTCCGATACGCTTGTTTGTGACCTCTATTCTCTGGTTGAAGGTGAGCTTGGTTCTGATCAGCTCCTGCAATGATCTTTGCAGCTCCGGATATCCTGTGTAACCGAGCTCTATTGCAAATCTGACAACGGTAGACTCGGATACACCGACGAGCACCCCTAGCTTTGATGCAGTCATGTATGCCGCCTTGTCGTAGTTGTGAATGAGAAAATTCGCTATGAGCTTCTGTCCTTTTGAAAATGAGCTCATTCGGTTTTCAAGCAATGTAATGAGATTGTCGTTCATATCATCATCCTGCTTTATAATAATAATTTGGCACACGTCATGTGTGCATCGTATCTATTATATATAAAACAAGCCCTAAAGTCAACAACAAGGAATAGAAAAAAAGATGTACGAAATGAAAATAAATGTATCATATTATTCAAAAATATACATTTGCTTCATTTACAATTTAACTGTGCAGTTGTATAATACAGTCTACAGAACAAAAACAGCTCTGCGAGGAGATAAAAATGAGAAAAGTGAAGTTTTCCGAGTCGGGAGATCCGATCGTCATAGGAGTGATAAAGGAGGCAACGGCAGATGCCGCTATAGCTACGGTGGCAGCGAGTGAAGCACAAGGGGCATGTGCGTTTGATCTGCATGTTTCTTTGCTTGAGGGAGATGAGCGTGAGCCAAGGTCCCTTGAGAGGATCTTCTACGAGTCTGATTCTCCGATACTGGCTGTACATTACAACAATCTTCCTGATCCAAATGCAAAAAAGGATACAAGCGAGCAGCGAATGGCAGAGCTTGTGCGTGCAGTGGAGCACGGAGCGGCGGGAATAGATATGCAGGGATATACATTCTGTCGGGATACGCGGGCTACTCTCGCGGGAAAGGATGAAAAAAAGTATCCCTTCATTACTGCGTCTCCGCGTGAGGTAACACTCGATGAGGGGGTGATCGCACAGCAGAGAAGGGTGATAGACAGAGTGCATTCGCTCGGAGCAGAGGTACTTATGTCATGCCATACAGGTGTATTTCTTGATACAGAACAGATAGTAGCTTTGGCACTTGAGATGGAAAAGAGAGAGGTCGATATAATCAAACTCGTCACTCCCGTCAATACAAAGGAGCAGGTCGTGACAGCTCTCGGCAGTATTCTTGAGCTGAAGAAAAATATCAAGAATGCAAAGGTCCACTACCATTGCTCGGGAAGACTGGGCAGGATCACCAGATATATTGCTCCGTATTTTGGGGCGTCTATAGTTTTTGCTACTGACCGATATAATGCCCGTGCCGACAGGGAACAGCTGCTGATAAGGAATTTTGTTGATTTTTATAACGAAGTAAAAACAGAACAATAAATGTGAATGCGAATGCCCGGCGGCATTCGCATTCACATTTATACGGAAGACGCACAAAAATAACCATTTTTCGTATGCTCTGTTGATGCCTATACCGTCTCGATCTTTACAAGGTCGGTATTGCCGCTTTTTCCTGTTTTTACTCCTCCTGTGATAACTATCCTGTCCCCCTGTTTTAATGAGAGGATTGCCTCGGCGGTCTTTTTTGCGGTGTAGAAGAGCACATCCGAGGACGAAAACATCTCGCACACGGCGGGAATAACTCCCCATGAGAGTGCTAGCCGTCTCCATGTCCTCACATCAGCCGTCACGGCGACGATATCCACAGGAGAGCGGAATCGCGACACCATTCTTGCCGTCTTGCCGGAGAGCGAGCATGCAACTATGGCACGTGCGTTAGTATCTATTGCCATGGTGCAGGTAGCGTGTGAGACGGCATCGGTTATGCTTTTTGTTTCAAAGTCGGCACCTGTATTGCGAAAACGTTTGATATAATTGATGCTGTTTTCGGCTGTCTCGGTTATTTTTGCCATGGCTATGACCGCCTCTACGGGATATTTTCCCGCCGCTGTCTCTCCTGAGAGCATTACGGCACTCGTTCCGTCATAGACGGCGTTGGCAACATCCGATATCTCTGCTCTGGTGGGGCGGGGGTTTTCTGTCATACTTTCGAGCATTTCTGTCGCGGTAATGACGATCTTTCCGTGCATTCTGCCTGTTGTGATCAGCTTTTTTTGAATATACGGCAGCTGTTCGTATGGTATCTCCACTCCCATGTCGCCGCGAGCTATCATAATGCCGTCACAGGCATCGCAGATATCTTCAATATTGTCAAAGCCTGCCTGATTCTCTATCTTTGCAATTAGCTCTACGCCATCTGCCTGTATACTGTCAAGGTAGTTTTGAATATCGCTAAGATCCTGTCTTTTTGATACAAAGGAACAAGCGATAAAGTCCACCCCCTGCTCAACACCGAAGCGGATATCTTCCTTGTCCTGATCGGAGAGATACTGTTTTTGCATCAGTTTGCCGGGGAAGGACATGCTCTTGCGGTTTGAAAGGACCCCTCCGCACTCAACTTTGCACCTGATATCGGAGCCGTCTATACTTTCTACCCTGAAGCAGAGAAGTCCGTTGTTCAATAATATCCTGTCGCCTTTTGTCAGCTCGTTCGGGAGATTTTTGTAGTTTACGGATACTCGGCTTTCGTTTCCCTCTACCTCATCCGTAGTAAAGGTGAACGTATCTCCGTCCGAGAGGGTGATCGTGGTATTTTCAAAGGTCTTTATTCTGTATTCCGGTCCTTTGGTATCAAGCATTATAGCAATAGGCAGCCCGAGCCGTTCTCTTACCCTCTTTACTGTGTCTATGCGTCTTTTGTGATCTGCGTGGGTATTATGGGACAGGTTGACTCTGGCTACATTCATGCCTGCCAGGCACAACTGCTCTATTATTTCTTCGGTCTCTGTGGAAGGACCGAGTGTGCAGACAATTTTTGTTTTTCTCATTCCGTGCCTCCGTGTGGTATTTATATTAGAATAAGAAAAAACGTGCCCGCTTATTCAGCTGTGGCACGTTTTTTGGTTTTTGTTACCGAGCAAACTGCGGTTTTTTCTTTTCTACAGTAACTTTTCGGATATGCTCGGGGATCGGAGTATTGAGAGATATATGCTGTCTATTCGTAATCTACTACGTCTACCCAGGACAGAAGAAATTCTCTTTCCTCAGGCTTTCCTTTGACTGACTGGGATGCAGCGACTATAGGCATCCATTTTTGTACATACTGTTTTGCGGTGTCGGATTTTTCACAGAAAAGACTGAGGTACTTTTTTGCCAGTTTTTCTTCTCCGTTCAGGCAAAAGAGCAGATATGTGCGGGCAACATCCGCAGATGCATTGCCTTGGGTAGCATGTGCCCAGTCGAAGATATACGGTACTCCGTCCTCGGTGATAATTATGTTTGAAGGGTTAAAATCCCCATGACAGAGCTTTTTGTGCTTGGGCATTCCTTCGAGTCTGGTGTGTAGTTCGTATCTTGTCGTTGCATCAAGCTGAGCTTCGCTAATCTTTCTGTTCATTTTGTCTTTCAGCTTGCCGAGCATCGGAGCTGTCTTTTGGTGAATGCCCATATGCAATTCTACAAAAAGCTCCAGATACTCATCTATCTTCTCGGGATGCTCCTGCATCAGCTGTGTCATCGTCTTTCCCTCGATATAGTCGGTAACTATCGCCCATTTGCCGTCGATCTTCGTTACCTCGTGGATCTTAGGGATATTCAGACCTGTCTGCTCTACACGTGCCTGGTTCAAAGCTTCGTTGAGAACATCAGCCTTTGAGTATAAGCTGTCAAATATTTTGATCACTCTGTCGCCGTTTCTGTATACGGTCTTGTTGGGTCTTTTTACAAGTACGGTGCAGTTATCCATGTGGTGTTCCTCCTTTTATCCCTTATGCTTTTTTGTTTTTGTAGTATGCATTCAGGTACATTTGCTTTATTTCGCTCATCAGAGGGTATCTTGGATTTGCACCTGTGCACTGATCGTCAAATGCCTGCTCTACCATGTCGTCGAGGCGGGCGAGAAAGTCAGCTTCGTCTATGCCGTACTCTTGGATGGAGGACTTTATGCCGACTTTGGCTTTTAGCTCATTTACGGCGTCGATCAGGGCTTCGAGCTTTTGCTCATTTGTGTCTCCACCCAACCCCAGATGGTCTGCTATTTCGGCATAACGCTCGAGGGTGTGCGGATGGTCATACTGAGAGAATGTACCCATCTTTACGGGAGTTTCGGATGCATTGAAGCGAAGTACCTGCTCGATCATGAGTGCATTTGCTACTCCGTGGGGAAGATGGTGGAACGCCCCCAGCTTGTGTGCCATCGAATGGCACACACCGAGAAATGCATTTGCAAATGCCATACCTGCTATAGTCGCGGCATTTGCCATTTTCTCACGTGCTTCGTAGTCTGTTGTGCCGTTTTCATAGGCACGGGGAAGGTAGGTGAATATCGTCTTTAGGGCTTTTAGTGCCAGAGCGTCTGTGTAATCTGTCGCGAGCATGGCGGCATAGGCTTCAAGTGCGTGAGTGACAGCGTCAATTCCGGATGCCGCAGTGAGGCCTTTTGGAGCAGACATGTGCAGATCAGTGTCAATGATTGCCATGTTCGGCATCAGCTCATAGTCGGCAAGCGGGTACTTCACGCCTGTTTTCTCATCTGTGATAACGGCAAACGGAGTGACCTCACTGCCTGTGCCTGCGGATGTGGGGACTGCGATAAAGTATGCCTTCTCTCCCATCTTCGGGAAAGTGTAGACACGCTTTCTGATATCTATGAAACGCATCGCCATATCCATGAAGTCTGCCTCGGGATGCTCATAGAGCACCCACATGATCTTGGCTGCATCCATGGCAGATCCTCCGCCGACGGCGATAATGGTGTCAGGCTTGAACGATGCCATCTGTCCTGCTCCCTCGGTTGCGTTTGCGAGGGTAGGGTCAGGCTGTACATTCGAGAAGGTCGTGTGAGCGATGCCCATTTCGTCGAGCTTATCTTCGATGGGCTTTGTATAGCCGTGCTCGTAGAGGAAGAGGTCTGTAACGATAAATGCCCTTTTCTTTTCTTTTCTCAATTCATCGAGAGCGACCGGAAGACAGCCACGCTTGATGTAGATTTTCTCGGGAGCCCTGAACCAAAGCATGTTTTCCCTTCTTTCTGCTACTGTTTTGATGTTGAGCAGGTGTTTTACACCTACGTTTTCGGATACCGAGTTTCCGCCCCACGAGCCGCATCCGAGCGTCAGAGAAGGGGCAAGCTTGAAGTTGTAGAGATCTCCGATGCCTCCGTGGCTGGACGGGGTATTTACAAGTATACGGCATGTCTTCATGCGGGAAGAGAACTGTGCCAGTTTTTCTTTTTCAAACTCGTTTATATAGATCGAGGAGGTATGACCGTAGCCTCCGTCGGAGATCAGACGTTCTGCACGCTTGAGTGCATCCTCAAAGTTCGCTGCTCTGTACATAGCAAGCACAGGCGACAGCTTTTCATGAGCAAACTCTTCGGAAAGCTCCACGCTCTCGACCTCTCCGATGAGTATTTTGGTGCTATGCGGAACGTCGATCCCTGCGAGCTTTGCTATCTTGTATGCACTTTGTCCTACTATCTTTGCGTTGAGTGCACCGTTGATAATGATCGTTTTTCTTACTTTTTCTGTTTCGTCATCCGAGAGTACATAGCATCCGCGGAGCACAAACTCCTCTTTTGCTTTTTCGTAGATGTCATCGAGCAGGATGACCGACTGCTCGGATGCACATATCATACCGTTGTCAAAGGT
>JAZNOK010000179.1:0-4886 GCA_045580775.1 Eubacteriales bacterium | reverse complement strand
AGGGTGCCTCATTCTATTCTCATAGAGATTCTCAGCGACAAGGGATTGGGGACGATGTTTGTATGATGGATATTTTTTCTGAAGATAAGCAATATGTAGCTAATACTTATTCTCGTTTTCCTGTTAGTATAAAGGAGGGGCGTGGCTCGCTTTTATATGATGAGCAGGGAAAGGAATACATAGATCTTGGCACCGGAATAGCTGTAAACACCTTTGGTGCAAGCGATCCCGAGTGGGTATCTGCTGTTGTTGAACAGGCCGGAAAACTCGCTCATATATCTAACCTTTACTACACAGAGCCTTGCGTGAAGCTTGCAAAGATGCTTTGTGACAGAACAGGAATGGCTCGGGTGTTTTTTGCAAATTCCGGGGCGGAAGCAAACGAATGTGCTATCAAAGCCGCGAGAAAGTATTCTCAGGATAAAAAAGGTAAGGATTATTACAACATAATAACTCTCAAAAACAGCTTTCACGGAAGGACTGTAACCACTCTTGCTGCAACAGGACAGGATGTATTCCATACGGATTTTACTCCCTTGACCGAAGGCTTTCTTTACGGTGAGGCAAATAACATCGAAAGTATAAAGAAGCTTGTAGCAGAAAACAAGTGTGCGGCTGTAATGCTCGAATGTATTCAGGGAGAAGGCGGTGTGTTACCGATGACTCCGGCATTTATGAAAGAGCTGGAAAATCTTTGCCGAGAAAATGATCTTCTTTTAGTTATTGATGAGGTGCAGACAGGTAACGGCAGATCAGGGCAGCTGTACGCTTACATGCATTACGGAATACACCCGGATATTGTTACTACCGCTAAGGGGCTCGGTGGTGGATTGCCGATAGGTGCATGTATGTTCTCCGAGAAAACAAAGGATACTCTGGGTTACGGTCAGCACGGATCAACCTTTGGAGGAAATCCTGTGTGTGCCGCAGGAGCGTGCAGTATTATATCCAGAATTGACGATGAGCTTCTTTTGTCAGTAAGAGAAAAGAGTGAGTTTATCAAGAACTTTTTCTCGAATGTAAAAGGAGTCAAGAGTGTTTCGGGACTCGGACTGATGCTTGGACTGGAAACAGAGAAGAATGCCAAGGATATAGTATCCGGATGCATTGAGAGAGGTGTATTGGTACTCACCGCAAAGACCAAGATCAGACTGCTGCCTGCACTTAATATTCCGCAGCAACAGCTTGAAGCAGCATTAACAATTATAAAAGAGGTAATAGAAGAATGAAGCATTTGTTAAAACTTTCGGATCTTACGACCGATGAGATAATCGAAATACTTAACCTGGCTGATCAGCTCAAATACGAGAGAAAGCACGGCATTGAGCATCACCACCTAAAAGGTAAGACCCTTGGTATGATATTTCAGAAATCCAGTACAAGAACACGTGTGTCCTTTGAGGTAGGAATATATGAGCTTGGAGGAAGTGCGTTGTTCCTCTCAAACAGAGACCTGCAGATCGGACGTGGAGAGCCCGTTGAGGATACCGCACGCGTTCTTTCAAGATACCTCTCAGGTATTATGATAAGAACCTTCGAGCAGAAGGAGGTCGAGGACCTTGCAAAGTACGGCTCTATCCCGGTGATAAACGGTCTTACCGACTACGCTCACCCATGTCAAGTGCTCGCTGACCTTCTTACTATCAGAGAGAAGAAGGGCAAACTCGCAGGACTCAAACTTTGCTTTGTAGGCGACGGTAATAACATGGCAAACTCGCTTATTGTCGGCTGTATCAAGGTTGGCATGAAGGTTGCTGTAGCTTGCCCTAAGGGCTACGAGCCTGATGCGGATATTATCAAGTGGGCACAGCAGACAGGAGACCTTCTTATTACCGATAATATCGAAGAGGCGGCAGCAGGAAGCGACGTTCTCTATACAGACGTATGGTCGAGCATGGGAATGGAGGATGAGATCGAACAGAGAAAGAGAGTATTCAAAAACTTCCAGATCAATACCGAGCTTCTCACTCATGCAAACGAGGGCTGTATGGTCCTCCATTGTCTGCCTGCTCACAGAGGCGAGGAGATAACCGCAGAGGTAATCGAAGCTCACGCAGACGAGATATTTGAGGAAGCAGAGAACAGACTCCACGCTCAGAAGGCAGTCATGGTACTTACCATGGGAGATAACAAATAATATTTATTGCATATAACAGCGGATATGTAAATAACATAACTGCTGTTATATTTATATATAGAGAATGAGTTTTGCCATAGGTTGCAGCGGTGTTTTTCCGTCTCGTAATGCTTTATATCAACATCCATTGTGTATAGAGTCGGCTTTGCTGTTTATGTTTGAGCTGTACGGTAAAAGCTGTGTTCCTACGTATATGTATAAATAATACTTGAAAAACGTATAGAAAAGTGCTACAATTATTACTGAAAAACTATAATATTTATATTTTATTATAATTGCGAGCTTGACATGGTTTTGTGATTAGGTCGGTTTGCTTTTTAGGAGAGATTTATGAAAAAGTGCTTGCATTTTCTTGCTTTAGTGTTTATGTTTGGTGCGTTAGTAGTTTGTATGCCTCAGACAAAAGCACAGGCTTATACCCACGGTGATCTTACCTACAGTATAATAAATAACTATGTCAAGATATCCGATTGCAAGACTTCTGCAACATCAGTTACCATTCCGGATAGGATAAGCGGCTATCCCGTGGAATCGATTGGTGAATATGCGTTTGAGTATTGCACAAACCTTACGAGTGTCAGTATCCCGGATACTGTAATGCGTATCGGCAAAGGTGCCTTCTATGAGTGTACGAGTCTTGAGACTGTAAGTGTCGGAAGCGGTGTTAATTACATCGGCGAACATGCATTCTATTCTTGCGATAGTATCTCGAGCATTTCTTTACCTGAGGGGATAAAGAACATAGGAAAATACGCTTTTCATGGCTGCAGTAGTCTAAAAACTATCAATATCCCTGAGAGTTTGACGAGTATCAGCGATGATGCATTCTCAGCATGCAGCAGTCTCACAAATATCAGCATCCCCGGGAGTGTTACGAGTATCGGGGTTGGTGCATTCGAGTTCTGCACGAGCCTTACCAGCGTTGTTATCCACAATGGTCTGAACAGCATTGGAAAATATGCATTCTATTCATGCGAGAGCCTTACGAGTGTTAGTATCCCCGATAGTGTGACGAGCATCGACTACGCCGTATTTGATCAATGTCCGAGTCTGATTTATAATACATACGACAACGCAAAGTATCTCGGCGATTCTGATAATCCATATGTGGTTCTGATTGAAGCAAACGATAGAGACATCTCATCGTGTATTATAAATCCCAATACAAGATGTATATATAATCGGGCATTCTGCCTCTGCCAAAACATTACGAGCATCAGCATACCTAAGAGCGTGACGCAGATCGGTGTAAATGCTTTCGATAGATGCAGTAGTATCACAAGTTTATATTTCAACGCAGCAAACATGGAAGATCTGCCATCGAAAAATTATGTGTTCGATGATGCAGGACAAGACGGTGACGGCATAAAGGTCACTATCGGGAAAGATGTAGAGCATATTCCTGCTTATTTGTTTAACCCTTATCCTGATTCATCGTATTCGCCTAAAATTACCGAAGTGATATTTGAGGAAGGCGGTAGATGCAAGAGTATTGGCAAATATGCATTCTATGGCTGTAGAAACCTTACGAGTATATATTTCAACGCAGCAAACATGGAAGATCTGCCATCGAATAATTATGTGTTCTATGATGCAGGACAAGACAGTGACGGCATAAAGGTCACTATCGGGAAAGATGTGGAGCATATTCCTGCTTATCTGTTTGACCCTTTTTTGCATTCGCCTAAGCTTACCGAAGTGATATTTGAGGCAGGCGGTATATGCAAGAGTATTGGCACTTGTGCGTTCCGCGACTGCAGAAGCCTCACAAGAGTAGATATATCTGATATAGCTGCATGGTGCAATATTGATTTTTCGAGTTATACTTCAAACCCACTGTATTATGCAAAAAACCTGTATCTGAATGGCACTCTCGTGACCGATGTTGTCATCCCTGAGGGCGTGACGAGTATTGGCGGATATGCATTCTATAGCTATACGAACCTCACAAGCATCAGCATACCTAAGAGCGTGACGAGTATAGGTGAGTCTGCATTTGATAGCTGTACGAGCCTCACAAGAGTAGATATATCCGATATAGCTGCATGGTGTAATATAGATTTTTTGAGTAATACTTCAAACCCGCTGTATTATGCAAAAAAACTGTATCTGAAAGGCACTCTCATGACCGATATTGTCATCCCTGAGGGCGTGACGAGTATTGGCGGATATGCATTCTATAGCTGTACAAGCCTCACAAGCATCAGCATCCCTAAGAGCGTGACAAGTATAGGTGAGTCTGCATTTGATAGCTGTACGAGCCTCACAAGAGTAGATATATCCGATATAGCTTCATGGTGTACTATTGATTTTTTGAATAATACTTCAAACCCGCTGTATTATGCAAAAAACCTGTATTTGAATGGCACTCTCATGACCGATATTGTTATCCCTGAGAGCGTGACGAGTATTGGCAGATATGCATTCTGTAGCTGTACGAGCCTCACAAGAATCAGCATACCTAAGAGCGTGACAAGTATAGGTGAGTCTGCATTTGATAGCTGTACGAGCCTTACAAGAATAGATATATCCGATATAGCTGCATGGTGTAATATAGATTTTCTGAGTAATACTTCAAACCCACTGTATTATGCAAAAAACCTGTATCTGAATGGCACTCTCATGACCGATATTGTCATCCCTGAGAGCTTGACGAGTATTGGCAGATATGCATTCTGTAGCTGTACGAGCCTCACAAGAATCAGCATACCTAAGAGCGTGACAAGTATAGGTGAGTCTGCATTTGATA
>JAZNOK010000178.1:0-15394 GCA_045580775.1 Eubacteriales bacterium | reverse complement strand
TGAACTGTACTCTGTGGAGCCACTCGGTGTTGAGCATCGGGCGGTCGTACTGACGCAAGAACTCGATTACCCTGACGGAATGGTCGAGAGAACCGTAGTCGTGGTAGCTGATGATATCCGAAAGCTCAATAGCGATCGTCTCTTCCTCTGTGAGGATATTTGACTTGGGCATTCTCCATACGTCAGCACAAAGAGGCTGGATAGGATCGTGCGAGCGGAATATCTCGAATGCACGCTTCATGTGGGGAACGCTCAGAGTGCCTCTTGAGCTGTTGCCGGGTTCGTTCCAAATATTCCATACGATTACTCTCTCGTCCTTTGCGTAACGGGAAGCGAGGTCCTCGCAGTATTCGTAGAACTTTTCAGCAAGCTCAGGCTCGTCTACAGGGCTGTAAAGAGGCTCGGGATTGGCAACGGGAGGAGCAGGAGGTGCGGGCGGCTCTGTGCTCGGGAATACACCGGGGATAAACTTGTAGTTGTTGTCAAAGGAACCGTGGAATACACCTGAGTTTATTTCGCCAAAGTCCGGCTTCTTCTTGGGTCTGCCGCCGTCCGAGATGAGAACGAACAGAACTCCGAGGCCGTTTTCATGGCAGATCTCGAGAAATTCCTCTACGTTTTTGAGGAAGCTTTCACGCTGATACATCCAAACGTCAAAAGCAAGAAACTGTCTTACCGCATTAAAGCCGATCTGCTTTGCGAGGGCAAGCTCGCGACGCATAGTTTCTACCTTCTCTGCATGGTTATATTCCTGCCACATCTCGACCCAGCCTGAGCAGTCGGACGGAACAAAGTTGAAGCCGCGGATCCAGGGACGGGAATTATACCATTCCCAAGCTTTTTCATTTGACCATTTTTCCATCATAATGTTGTCTCCTTGATAGTAAAGAATATTTAAAATTTTAAAATTTTATTTGGATTGTGAGAACATCCAGTCGAGCATGCCCTCTGTGTTTGCCGCCGCAACGAAGCACCCCTTTGACGCGTGCCCTATCCCCTCGAATACAGTCATCTTTGCGTTTTCAGCTCCGAGAGTTTTGAGATTGTCATAGAGGGTCTGACTTCCCACAATGTTTACGGTCGTGTCAGCATCCCCGTGGAAGAGCCATATCGGCACATCCTTTATAAGAGCCGCCTTTTCGGGATCGCATCCTCCCGCAACGGGAACTATCGCTGCATAGAGATCGGGATAGGTCATTGCCATGTAGATAGTTGCAAAAGCTCCCATGGAGTTGCCGTAGCCGTATATTCTGTTTACATCTATGGGGAGAGTGTCTATCTGCTTGTCCAAAAGCTCCTTTGCTGCGGCTAGCCATTTTGATATGGGAGTCTTGTCAAAATCA
The DNA here is from genome assembly GCA_045580775.1 of Eubacteriales bacterium. Taxonomy (GTDB): domain Bacteria; phylum Bacillota; class Clostridia; order Oscillospirales; family CAG-272; genus JAZMZS01. The sequence continues at coordinate 14,051 of JAZNOK010000178.1, read as the reverse complement.
TAAACACCCGGCTTGTAATCCACCTCTACCCACTTCTGTCCCTTTGGATGCTGAGGTGCGATTATGATAGCCTCGTTTTTGTATTTTTCGGAGGAGGCTACGTTCTTTACAAACTGAGCGACAGTCTGCGTGATGTGCTCTCCGCTTGTACCTACAGAGCCCAGCCCATGCATAAAGAGAATAACAGGATATTTCTTTGAGGTGTCGAGATTCTCGGGCAGGTATATCTGATATGGGAGTGTGATTTTGTTTGATGCCTCATAAGTATCAAAAGTCCACCCTGCCGCAAGCCCTGCTGATTCAGCGGGTGCTTTTTTTACAGTATTCAGGTCCTTCGGTATAACGAAGCCATCATTTGATGTGCTGACGTACATGCTCATAAACTCCTTTACTCCCGCTTCTATTCCTCTTTCGGTGAGCGAGGTGATGACGATCTTTTTGCCGACCGCCTTTATTGCGTATTCGTCTTCCCCTATCTCACTCTGTACCTGAGATGACTCGGGACGGTTGGTCTGACCGATCAGGATCTCATATTCACTTATATCCGTCTTGCTTGATTTTTTCGGGAACATGTTGACGGAATACGTGTTGTATATTTCCGCCTTCAGATCCTGGCACACAGAATAGATAGAAAGTGCATCGTCATATATCATCGAGTATTCGGTCTTTTGGTCGCGTATGAGAACAAGTCCCCCCTCGCTTTCCGCCTGCGTGACATGGTCGGTGTTTGCGGAAGTGTCTGCATCAGAGACATTGTTAGCATCAGGGGTGCATGATGTGAGCATGGTGATTGCCGCTATTGCACAGAAGATAACTGATAATAGCTTCTTCATGTTGTACGTCTCCTTATGTATTTGGTAACTTAAGTATACATTATAAATACCGAAAAGTAAACCTATTTTTGTGTTTTTTAGGTAAAAAAAATACGGGCGGTCTGATGACCGCCCGTAATAAAAATTATGCTTTATGCTTTTTTCTTGGTTATTGCTTTGATAACGAACAAAGTACCGATCGTGAGAGCTACACCTACAGCGAGAGTGAGGTATACGTTCTGAACGAAGCCTGCAAATATGTAGCCGACACAGGATATAGCTGCAACAGTCACAGCATAAGGAATCTGTGTAGAAACGTGGCTGACATGGTCGCACATAGCACCTGCACTGGACATGATCGTGGTGACGGAGATAGGTGAGCAGTGGTCTCCGCACACAGCACCTGCCAGACATGCGGACATGCCGATGATGTAGAGCTCTGTTCCGGGTTCAAAAATAGCTGCAACTATCGGGATCAGTATACCGAATGTACCCCATGATGTTCCTGTAGCAAAGGCAAGACCGCAAGCGACAAGGAATACTATCGCAGGCAGGAATTTGTCAAGACCCGCTGCGGCACTGGTCATAAGCTCATCTACGTAAACATCCGCACCGAGAAGTCCGGTCATGTTCTTGAGTGAGGTAGCAAATGTAAGGATAAGGATAGCGGGAACCATAGCGTTAAAGCCCTTTGGAATAGCATCCATAGCATCCTTGATAGAGATAACGCGGCGGCATACAAGGAAGATCATAGTGAATACGAGCACTATCAGAGCTCCCCAGGGAAGACCTACCGTAGCATCTGTGTCTGAGAATGCAGTGATAAAGTCAGAACCGTTGAATATTCCGCCAACATAAACCAGGGCGAATACGCAAACCCCGATAAGTACAAGCACCGGCAGGATAAGGTCGATTACCTTACCGTTGGGGTTGCCTTCCTCCTCAGTGGAAGCATCGGCTGAAGAAGCAACGGTATGCAGATCTCCTGCGAGAGCATTCTTTTCGTATCTTGCCATAGGGCCGTAGTCGAACTTCATCAGGGATATTGCTATTACAAATACGAGCGTGAGCAGCGAATAGAGGTTGTAGGGGATAGCTTTTACAAACATTGCAATTCCGCTTGTTCCCTCAGGAGCGTAAGCTGACACTGCTGCAGCCCATGAGGATATGGGAGCTATCATACATATTGGAGCTGCTGTAGCGTCGATGAGGTATGCGAGCTTTGCACGGCTGATCTTGTGCGAGTCCGTAACGGGACGCATGACGCTTCCGACTGTCAGACAGTTGAAGTAGTCATCAATGAAGATGAGAACACCGAGAGCAAATGTAGCGAGATGAGCTCCTACTCTTGTCTTGATGTGCTTTTGTGCCCATCTTCCAAACGCAGCAGAACCGCCCGCCTTGTTTACGAGTGCTACCATGATACCGAGAATGACCAGGAATATGAATATTCCCGCAGTACCGCTGACAGCACCGATCAGGCCGTCGTTGATGATGGCGTCCATGGTGTCCAGAGGAGCAAATTCACAAGCGAACAGTCCGCCGGCTACAATACCGATGAACAGAGAGGAGTATACCTCTTTTGTAATAAGTGCGAGAGCGATAGCGATTATCGGAGGTACAAGAGCCATAAAGGTGGAGTAGTATCTACCCGCCTCTACCTGTCCGTCTCCGCCGCAGGAGTCGCATGCGACAGCTTCAACTGTCCCGGTACCCTCGCAGTCGCCGCAGTCCATCAGACCGCTTCCCTTGAGGGCGACGGCGAGAACTATGACAACAACAAGAGCCACGAGCATAGCGACTGCTTTTAGCATTGTGCTGTTTTTCATTGTTTTTCTCCTTAAAAATAAAAATAATATACAAACAAATTCATGAGCATTGCTTGTACAATCCACGTAAATATTAGCACACTATTAACAAATTGTCAACAAAATTACCGATTTTGAGAGCGGATTTTTGTATTATTTTGTGATACTTTGCAATTTTTCGTAGTTAAATCAACAAAAAAAGTCTCCCCGAGCTGTGTCGGGGAGGAAAAACGGTTTGAGTATATAAAAAAAGATCATTTTGTATAAGTGAACAGGATGTCTTTCGCTGTGAAGCGTGCTTCCATATATGAGTATTCGGCATAGCCTACTTTGTAGCGGTACACGGTATAGACTACGTCAGAGCCGTCTACGGTGAGGGTGGCGGTGATATTTGCCCGTTCATCCTCCTTGATGCTTTTTACCGTGTAGGGTGAGCCTGCGACGGTCTTTTCGTCTATCGGCTCGACTATTCCATGCTGGTTTTTCCATTCTCCGAACAGATGCGAGATCAAAGAGGGCGGCTCTGCTGTATCTTCGGAGCCGGCAGAAGTGAGGGCGGAGGTGTCTTCCCACCATTGTGTATCGGTGTCCTTTTGTGCGGTGCAGGAGCAGAGCACAGGTAATATCAGTATCGACATGATCAGAATAGCGGCAAGCTTTTTCATTAGAGTAACCCCCGAAGGATGAGTTTTTTGTATGCTTATTTTAACACATAAGTGCATATAAATCAAGTAAAAGAGGAAAATATTGATTTTTTTACACTTTAGTCATTGAAAGATGAAGATTTTTTTTATATAATAAAGTGTTAGCAATTTTTGCCGCAGGGCGAAAACATATTTTTGTGATGAAAGAAAAGTGAACTATGAGTCTGAAAGATAAGGTACGCGAGCGTTTTGAAAATAAGAAAACAGCCGTTATCGGTATAGGAGTGTCAAATTTGCCGCTTATCCGCTTTTTGCTGGATGCAGGTGCGGATGTGTGTGCAAGAGACATCAAACCCATCGATGAGCTGTCTCCCGAGGTCAAGACCCTGTGCGAGCAGAGAGGCCTTAGTGTAATATGCGGCGAGGGATATCTTGACGGTATAGAGGAGGAAATAATTTTCCGCTCTCCGGGACTTCGCCCGGATACTCCGCAGATAGCAGAGGCTGTGGCGAACGGTGCGGAGCTGACGAGCGAAATGGAGCTGTTTTTTTCTCTTACTCCCGCACGCATCGTTGCGATCACCGGCAGCGACGGAAAAACCACTACCACCACACTTACATACCTGCTCACAAAGGCTTTGCTTGAGCGTAGCGGTTCTCGCGGCCGTGCGTATGTGGGAGGGAATATCGGAGCTCCGTTGCTTCCTTATGTATATGAAATGACAGAGCATGACATAGCTGTGGTAGAGCTGTCCAGCTTTCAGCTTCAGAGTATGTCCGACTCTCCGGATATTGCTGTTATAACAAACATCACACCGAACCACCTAAACTGGCACACCGGCATGGAGGAGTACACAGAGGCAAAGAAGAATATCTGCCGCAATCAGAGATGCGGGCGTCTTGTGTGTAATATAGACAATGCAGTTACATGCGGCATACTCAAAAGCGAGCAAAAACCCGACACGAAGCGGATCGCCTTTTCACGAATCGAGCAGAGCTGTGACTTTGCCGATGGGATGCTGTATGTTGACAACGGCAATGTTATTTTGCGAGAGGGTGTGTGCGAGACGGTACTGCTTGATACGGCAAAGATCAAGCTCCCGGGATCTCATAATATAGAAAACTACATGGCAGCGGCTGGTGCTGTCTACGGTCTTTCTTTTGACGATGATGACTTTGTGTGTGTGCTCAGAGAGACTGCCGCGAGCTTTGGCGGAGTGGAGCACAGACTTGAGTTTGTCCGCACCCACAATGGGGTGGATTATTATAATTCTTCGATCGACTCTTCACCCACTCGTACAGCGGCGGCACTCAGGGCGTTCGCTGACAAGAGCGTAGTAATATGCGGCGGCTATGACAAGCATATCCCATTCGAGCCTCTTGCCGAGGTGCTGTGTGAGAAGGCAAGCTTCGTTGTGCTGTGCGGTGCGACTGCACAGGCGATAAGCGACGCGATCGAATGCCATCCGAGCTATCCGGATAGCGGTCTTTCGTACGTGATCGAGGCGGATTTTGTCCGTGCTGTAGAGATAGCAGGTGAGCATGCAGAGAAGGGCGGTCGGGTAGTGCTTTCTCCTGCGTGTGCATCATTTGATATGTTCCGGAATTTCGAGCAGCGTGGCAGAAGATTTAAGGAGATAGTACAATCACTCAAATAAAAGGATATGAAAAAGATGAATAACAATATAGATCTGCAAGAACTCAGCGTGGAGGCTGAAGAGGCACTTGAGCCGATATTCAGAGAGCTCAGACGCGTATCTGAGATAAATACCAAAAAGATACTCAGAGTATTCAAGGAAAACAGAGTTTCGGCATCTCACTTTATGCCGACCGACGGCTACGGCTACGATGACAAGGGAAGAGACACTCTTGACAGGATATATGCTGAGGTGTTCGGGGTTGAGGCGGCTTTTGTCAGACACAGTATAGCAAACGGCACTCACGCACTGGCTATAGGACTGTACGGTCTGCTCAGACCCGGAGATGTTATGTATTCGGTCACGGGAAAACCCTACGATACCCTGGATGAAGTGATAAACGGAAATACAGGCGATGGTTCGCTGAGGGATTTTGGCGTTGAGTATGCCGAACAGCAGCTTTCAGCCGACAGAATAGATCTGGATGCTATCCGCAGTGTACTTACCTCAGAACAGGGAAAGCGTATCAAGGTCGTCTACGCCCAACGCTCAAAGGGCTATCTTGACCGTCCGACTCTTACAAGTGAGCAGATAAATGAGGCGGCAAGGCTGGTGCATGAGCTGTCTGATGCGTATTTTGTGTGCGACAACTGCTACGGTGAGTTTACCGAGGAGTATGAGCCTTTTGAGTGTGATCTGATCATAGGCTCACTTATCAAAAACCCGGGCGGAGGAATGGCTGACTGCGGCGGTTATCTCGCGGGGAGCAAAAGAGCAGTGGAGCTTGCCTCCTACAGACTTACCACTCCGGGTGTGGGACTCGAGGTAGGAGCATCCATCGGACAGACAAAAAATATGTACAAGGGACTGTTTTACGCTCCTCATACCGTATCTCAGGCAATAATGACGGCACATTTTGCTGCTTATATATTTGAAAAACTCGGATACGAGACTGAGCCCGGGTACAGCGAACGACGCTCGGATATCATTCAGGCGGTCAAGCTCGGTACAGCAGAGGGACTGTGTGCATTCTGCCGTGGTATTCAGTACGGATCTCCTGTCGATGCATTTGTTACTCCTGAGCCTTGGGCAATGCCGGGATATGCAGATGAGGTCATTATGGCGGCGGGGACGTTTTGCATGGGAGCCAGCATTGAGCTGTCGGCTGACGGACCTTTGCGTCCTCCGTATACCGTCTTTTTCCAGGGGGGACTTACCTACGAGAGCGGAAAGGTAGGCGTGCTCTGTGCGGCAGAGGAGGTACTCAAGCTCAGAGAGCAGAACTGAACAATACCGCGGATATAATTACCAACAAATCAGTTATAAAAAGTAAGGAGCAAAAAAATGAAAAGAATGCTTTCTTTGGTGCTTTCGATGTGTATGATCACCGTGCTCATGCTGTCTCTCGGTTCCTGCACGGGAACATCGGAGGCTCACATGGGATTTAAGGTCATATCCACTGATATAAACGACTTTAATCTTGAAGTACCTTCAGAGTGGACTGTTACAAGTCAGAACGGTTATGTCAGTGCTACCGCAAACGGCGAGAGCGGCGATGAGTCTAATATATCTGTCATGTCAAGCGTGCTCAACGGCGAGTTTACGACTCCCGAGCAGTATTTTGACAGCTTGATATCGTCGTATACGGAGCTTTATGACAATGTCGAGGTTGTCGGCAGAGATATTGATACCAAGCTCGGAGAAAACAATGCGAAAAAGTACGTGTTTACAGGGGATATACTCGGACAGAGCTACAAGTTTATGCAGGTGCTTTGCGTTTATGGAGAGAGAATATATATCTTTACCTACACTTCTACCGAGCAGTATTACGAGGTCCATCAGACAGAGGTGCAGTATATACTTGAGTATTTCGCATTCAAGGTGTAAAGAGAGCCTGAACCATGAACAGAGAAGAGATATATTTTGACAATTCAGCCACTACCCGACCGTCTGAAGAATGCATACGGGCAATAGAAGCGATGCTCAGAGACAGCTACGCAAACCCCTCCTCCCTGCATGCAGCAGGAAACGATGTACACAAGCTCACCGAAAAGGCAAGAGAAGATATTCTCTCGACCCTTGGAACCGATCAAAAAAAGCACCGTCTGATCTTTACATCGGGTGGCAGTGAGGCAAACAACCTGGCTCTGCTCGGTGTCGGAAGATCAAAAAAGTGGCATTTCACACCGAAAATGCTTGTAGGAGACGGAGAACATCCATCGGTTGAGCGATGTGCCGTACAGCTTGAGCAAGAGGGCTTTGAGGTAGTTCATATACCGACTGTGGGCGGTGAGATAGATATCGAGGCTGTACGCAAGCATGCAGACGCAAGAACGGTGCTCTGCTCCTTTATGGCTGTGAACAACGAGACAGGAGCCAGATATGACGTAGCGGCAGCTTTCCGTGCGGTGAGGGAGGCAAACCCGGACTGTGTGTGTCACTCGGACTGCGTTCAGGCGTATCTGAAAATAATGCTCAGCCCCGCCTCTCTCGGAGCGGATCTGATATCGGTGAGTGCACACAAGGTACACGGACCCAAGGGCATTGGAGCTTTGGTCATATCACCGGACATATTCAAACGCCGCCTCCTTGTGCCTTTGATACACGGAGGAGGTCAGGAGTATTCTCTGCGTGCCGGCACCGAAAACACAGCGTATATAGTCGGGTTTGCAAGAGCTGCACTTGAGAGCAGAGCGGCTATGAGGCAGCTCAATGAAAGAGCCGCGGAGATACTGTCATATATTGAGGACAGTATAGCACAAGATCCGTGCCTGGAAGGCTTTGTGCTTAATCGCCCGAAGAACGCCGTTCCGTACATTATCAGCATTACCACTCCGAATATCAAGAGCGAAACCATGCTTCATTTTCTCTCAGGTGAGGGAATATGCGTGTCCAGCGGTTCAGCATGTTCCTCTCATTCAAAGCAGACCAGCCCCGCCTTGAAGGCTTTCGGGCTTGACCCTGATGCCGCCGATAGGACTATACGTGTGTCTCTTTCAAGAGAGAATACGCCGGAGCAGGCACAGGCTTTCATTTCGGCACTGAAAAAGGGAGCCGGTACGCTCGTCGGATATAAAAAGAAATAACTGTGAAAAAAACAGAAAATAAACCGAACTTTTTTTAGAAAAACCCTTGCAATTGTTGTTTTTTCATGGTATCATAAGTAACTGTGATACTGTGTAGCGAAAATGCGTATCCTCTCAGACGCTTTCGCTTTCTATAAAATTCGTAAGGAGGTGCAAGAATATGCCGAACATCAAAAGTGCAAAGAAGCGTGTTAAGGTCATCAGTGCTAAGACCCTTCAGAACCAGATTTTCAAGTCTCAGCTTAAGACAGCTATAAAGAAGTTTGTCAAGGCAGTTGAGGACGGTGACAAGGCAACAGCAGAGGTTGCATACGTAGCAGCTGTTAAGATGGTTGACAAAGCAGTATGCCGCAACATCATCCACAAGAACTGTGCCGCTCACAAGAAGAGCCAGTTTACAAAGAAGCTCAACGCAATGGCGTAAAAACGAACGCAACGGTCTGACCCGCCGTTGCGTTGTTTTTTCTCGCTCGTATAAATTCCGCAATACATCAGACACGTTCGGGACTCGGGTTCGGTCATGTATGTAAATACACTCCCTCCCCCTCCGTTCTTCGTCTTGCGAAATTTCTACATCGCGTGCAAGCTCAACCATATATAACCCGCAACATAACATCAGATACGTTCGGGACTTGGGTTTGGTCATGTATGTAAATACACTCCCTCCCCTTCCGTTCTTCGTCTTGCGAAAATTTCTACATCGCGAGCAAGCTCAACCATATATAACCCGCAACAACTTGGGTTTTGTCATATACTAAAGCATAATTCGCCGAGCGTCGTAGTTATATCTTTGTCTATCGAATGATCGACCGGGCGTGCTTGTCGGATCTTTTTAAAAAACATATATTTACTGCATCAGATTACTTGCTTTATTATTTGGAGATTACTTTAATGAAACGATTGTTAGGATACATGAGGCAAAAAGCAGTACAGAGCATCCTTGCACCCTTGTTTAAGATGCTGGAGGCTTTGTTTGAACTGTTTGTTCCTCTGATCGTCGCGGACATGGTAGACCGAGGCATCGGAGGCTCTGACACTTCTGTGATAGTCAAGGGCGGGGTGATATTGATCCTGCTCGGACTTATTGGATTTGTCAGTGCTATTACAGCACAGTATTTTGCCGCTAAAAGTGCCGTTTTTGTCGGTACAGCCATGAGACGGGACCTTTTTTCTCATATCAACGCTCTTACCTACCGTGAGATAGACGATATTGGCACATCCACCCTCATCACCAGAATGACAGCAGACATAGATCAGGTGCAAAACGGTGTGAACATGTTTTTGCGTTTGTTCATGCGTTCTCCCTTTGTTGTTTTCGGGGCAATGATCATGGCTTTCACCGTGGATACAAGCATCGCATGGATATTTGTGGGTACGATAGCTGTATTGCTTATTGTTGTGTGCTTGATCCCGATCGTTTGTATGCCTTTGTACAAAAAGGTTCAGGGGTATCTTGACAGGGTCATGCTGACCACCAGAGAAAATCTCGGTGGTGTACGTGTCATCAGAGCATTCAACCGCCAGACCGAGGAAATTGAAAAGTATTCGGAGGAGAACGGCAGTCTCTACCGTGCACAGATATTTGTAGGAAAGATATCCGCACTTCTCGGTCCTTTGACCTTCGTTACGGTCAATCTGGCGATAGTGCTGATACTTCACTTCGGCTCTGTCAGAGTAGACACAGGTGAACTGTCGAGCGGGGATGTTATCGCACTTATCAACTACATGTCGCAGATTTTGGTCGAGCTTGTCAAGCTTGTCAACTTTATTATTCTTATCTCAAAGGCAAACGCATCTTTGCACAGGGTCGAGGCTGTATTCGATCTTGAGCCGTCGGTAGATGAGCATTCGGGCGACGAGGCAGCGTTTGCAGGCGGCGTATCTGTTGAGATGAGAAACGTCAGCTTCACATACTCCGGGGCAAGCTCGGAGTCGCTAAGCTCTGTCAGCTTTTCGGTATCGGCAGGAGAGACTGTGGGGGTGATCGGAGGTACAGGGTCGTCAAAGACCACACTTGTCAATCTCATACCTCGTTTTTATGAGCCCGATGAAGGTGAGATCTATATAAACGGAAAAAAGAGCACCGAGATATCAATAGAGTCTCTGCGTAGGATGATAGCTGTAGTACCTCAGAATGCACAGCTGTTTGCAGGGGATATACGCAGCAATCTCAGAGTAGGGAACAAGGATGCTGATGACTGGCAGATGTACACGGCATTAGAGGTTGCTCAGGCACTTGATTTTGTAGAGGAAAAGGGAGAAGGACTGGACTTTTGTATTGAGCAGGGCGGACGCAATCTCTCAGGAGGACAAAAACAGCGTCTCACGATCGCGAGAGCCCTTGTACGCCGTCCCTCCGTGCTCATACTTGACGACAGTGCGAGTGCTTTGGACTTTGCTACGGATGCCAGACTTCGTGCTTCGATAAAGGAATACAGCCGAGATATGACGGTGTTCATCGTTTCTCAGAGAGTGGGAACGGTCCGCTCAGCTGACAAGATAGCCGTGCTTGATGACGGCAGACTGGTGGGCTTCGGTACTCATAGAGAGCTTCTTCGTACATGCGAGGTATACCGAGAGATATGCCACTCACAGCTTGACAGAAAGGAGATAGAGCAAGATGAAAAAAACTGACATCTCCCAAAAAAGCAAGCCGTCAAGAATGAAAACTTTAAAGAGGATACTTAAGCTTATATCTCCTTACCGCGGGCAGGTATGCCTGATAATACTCTTTAGTCTATGTACGACCTTGCTTTCTCTGTATATTCCGATATTGACAGGAAAAGCTGTAGACTATATATCTGAGCAGAAGGTCAACTTCGGAGGTGTTTGGGATTCTGTTTTAAAGATATGCGTGTGCATCGCCGTAGCGGCACTCACGCAATGGATCATGTCTCATATCAACAACATCGTTACCTTCGGCGTTGTCAGCGGCCTTAGAAAAAGCACCTTTGAAAGGATCCACCGCCTGCCGCTGTCATACCTTGACTCTCATCCTACAGGTGACACTCTCAGCCGAGTCATAAACGATTCCGAGCATATCAGCGACGGTCTGCTCATCGGCTTTACTCAGCTGTTTTCGGGGGTAGTGACTATAGTCGGTACGATAGGCTTTATGCTTTCGATAAATGTATGGATCACTCTCGTTGTGGTCGTGCTCTCTCCGGCGTCCTTTCTTATAGCGAATTTCATATCCACACGTACCTATACTTTTTTTGGCAAACAGTCAAAGTCCCGCGGAGAGCTGACGGCGTACACAGAGCAGATGCTCGACGGACTGAAGGTGGTAAAGGCGTTTGGCTATGAGGGAGAGTCCGAGGCGGGCTTTGATAGGATAAACGGCGAGCTGTCCGAGCATGCAATGAAGGCAATATTCTACTCCTCTACCGTCAATCCTTCGACGAGGCTGATGTATTCGTCGATATATGCGGGAGTGGCGATAGCAGGGGGATTGGTAGCGGTGTCGGATCCTGCTCTCTTGACGGTGGGAATGTTTTCGACATTTCTCAGCTATACTAATCAGTATACAAAACCCTTCAATGAGATAACATCGGTCATCACGGAGTTTCAGAACTCTCTTGCGAGTGCAGAGAGAGTATTTGAGCTTCTTGATGCTGAGCAGATGTCGGCTGACAGGCATGACGGAGCTTTGGATGATGTGAGAGGAGAGGTCGAATTTGACAATGTCAGCTTTTCCTACACTCCGGAGCGTCGGCTGATCGACGGCTTTAATGTAAAGATCTCAGAAGGTATGCGTGTAGCTATAGTAGGCCCCACCGGCTGCGGAAAGACCACACTTATCAATCTGCTGATGCGTTTCTATGATGTAAACAGCGGAGCTATCAGGGTGGACGGTGTCGATATACGCGATATTCCCCGTGAGCAGCTTCGCCGCAATATCGGTATGGTCCTTCAGGATACGTGGCTTATTGAAGGAAGTGTGCGTGATAACATTGCCTTCGGATGTCCGGATGCTACGGATGAGCAGGTCATAGCTGCTGCCCGTGAGGCACATGCACACAGCTTTATCAAGAGAATGCCCGATGGCTACAATACCCATGTTGATGAGGGCGGAGGGAACCTGTCTGCCGGACAGAAACAGCTGTTGTGTATAGCACGTGTAATGCTCTCTCTTCCTCCGATGCTGATACTCGACGAGGCGACCTCGTCTATAGATACTATGACAGAGCTCAGAGTTCAGAGGGCATTTGAGAAGATGATGCGTGGCAGGACCTCGTTTATCGTAGCACACCGCCTCTCTACGATTAAGGAAGCGGACCTGATACTTGTCATGCGTGACGGAAATATCGTAGAGCAGGGAACTCACGAGCAGCTACTCGAAAAAGAGGGCTTTTACTATGAACTGTATAACAGTCAGTTTGCCGTACAGTAACAGTGCTTTTTTGGGTCTTTGCGGCAGTACAGTGTCTTACGGATAAACAATAAAAATTTGGAGCAAACATGAAGCTGTTATTTATATTTACCGGCGGTACTATCGGAAGTACCCTCTCGGGAGATGTTATAAGCACCGAACGCTCAAAATCCTATAAGATCATAGAGGCGTACAGGCAAAAATATACGGTTGACTTTGATTATGACATGATAGAGCCGTATACGGAGCTGAGTGAAAACAACACAGGAGAGACGATTGCGAGGCTATGCGGCATTGTCAGGGAAAAGGCGGCATGCGGCTATGACGGCATTGTCATAACGCACGGTACCGATACCCTGCAATATTCAGCTGCGGCTCTCGGGTATACTCTCGGTTTGGAGTGCGTACCTGTGTGCCTTGTATCATCCAATCGCCCGATAGAGAATCCGAGAGCCAATGCCCTCGATAATCTCAGAGGGGCGGTGAACTTCATACAAGGATGCTGCGGCAGAGGGGTGTTTGTCGTATACAGAAACGATAATTCGTCTGTAGTACGTGTGCACAGGGCGACACGCCTGATAGGAGCAAAGGCATACTCGGATGACGTGTCCAGCATATACGGATGTATCTACGGACACTTTGACGGTGACCGCTTTGTAAAAAACGAAGGATATACCGAGGCTGAAGATGAGATGACGGCCCTTTCAGCTGACAGTCTCTCTGAGAAGAACGACCGGATCTTTGTGTTATCTGCACATCCCGGAATGTGCTATCCGTCATTGAACAAAGAGACGGAATATGTCATTATCAACACATATCATTCGGGTACCCTGGATACAAGCTCGCGGGCAGCACAGGAGTTTTATTTGATGTGTGCCGAGAGAGGGGTTACGGTTTATGCTGCCGGAGTATCCGGAGGACCCGACTATGCGAGTGCACAGGCATTCGGGCGGCTGGGTATAAATGAGATGCGTGATATTTCCCCTGTATCCGTATATGTAAAGCTGTGGCTGATATTGTCGATGGGTATGGATGCACACACATACATGCACCGTTCCTTGTCGGGTGATATCATGCGGCAGGTGTAGTGTCCGTTTGGTTCGGTTTTGATCAAAAATAGGCTGAATTTGTTCGGTGTCGGGCAAAAACAGCCTTTTTTCATTCTCTCGCGAGCTTTTTTTGCGTCGTAGCTTCTTCTCTTTAATGTTGACAATAAATATGAAAAATAATATAATATATACATCACAGAAAAAAGAGTGATATCGCTTTTTTGTGTGAAAGCAAATACAAGAAAAGAGGAAAAAACAACATGCTTACATTATTTATTATCGGTATCCTGCTTGCGGCGGTCGGAGTATCCGCTATTGTAATGAACCGCAAGAAGAATACAAAGTCAAAGGTGCTGGTCATAGCAATATCCGTGGCATTGATCATGCTCGGAGCTGTGTGCGGTGTCGGCAGCTGTGTGCGTACTGTTCCTACCGGACATACCGGTATCGTCACGACTTTCGGTAATGTCGAGAGCTATACATACGAGGCAGGTGTGCACTTCTCGCTTCCGTGGAAGACGGTTGTAAATATGGACAACAGAAACCAAAAGGCAGCGATAGATCTGCTCTCTTTCTCCTCTGATATTCAGGAGGTCAGCGTTACCTATACGCTCAACTACCAGATAAAGAAGGAAAACGCACA
>JAZNOK010000177.1:0-4444 GCA_045580775.1 Eubacteriales bacterium | reverse complement strand
TTTCGATGAATACAAGCTCACTGAAATTGCTGAAAGTAACCAAAACCATTGAACTCGTCTTGATGTGGATAGGCGTGGGACTGGTTTCTATTGCTCTGTTGGGTATCGGTGTTTTGGGCATTGCTGTCAGCGGAATTGCCGCTATAGGGGTGTTAGCACTGATACTTGTGCTGGGTATATCCGTGACGTTGTCTGTCATTCAGATTACAGGTCTGAGACATTACTACAACTCTGCCCTTGAATCAGCTGAATATGGCACGAGACCTCCAAAGCTCCCACTGTCAGCTCCGATAATTCTAATAGTGTTATCATCGTTGGCAACACTTTGTACCGTTGTCTTTATGCTGGGACTTGATTTTTTCACGAGTGTGCTTATCCCCGATATCTTATCTCAGTTGCAGACTTACGGCTCGTTTGTTGAAGATATTCCTTCGATCTTGTTAAACGGAAGCGGCGTGATGGGTTCTGCATACCTAAGCCTCATTTCTTCTATCATCGGAAATATTGCATATATCCTGCTTGCCAAAATACTTCTGGATGCAAGACAAATGTCGCTAATTTCATATTATCCGAGCACTCAGGAATCATTCTACAACAGGAGTATGTACTACGGTACTCAAAATGCTTACGCTCAGTATACGCAGTCAAACTACCAATCAAATCAGTTTGCACAGCAGCAGTATACGCAGCAACCTCAGTATACTACGCCTCAGCCTCAGCAGTATCAGCAGGCTCCTACACAACAGCCGCCTGCACAGGAAGCTCCACAGGCTCAGGACTCAACCTCTCATAACGAGCCGTAAGCTTTTTCGCTCAAACACACAAAAAAACGCACCTGTTCACTTCCCCGCAATGGGGCGTGAGCAGGTGCTTTTTTCAGTCTAAGATAAATATCAGTATTTTTGTGTCAGATATGCCTTGACAGTTGAATACTGAAGCGGAGGGATCTTTTCGTCATTTGCTGTGTTCTTTTCTCTGATGGCATCCGTGATCACCTTTTCATCCGGCACTGAGTCCTGTGCAAATCCATCCGAGACGCGTACAATATATTCTGCATAACGTCGACTGTTTTCTATATACTCCGCTATCTCATCACGTGTACGGGCGATACTTCCGTTAGGGTAGTAATCATGCGAGGCTATAAGAGTTTCTATGTGCAAATCGCTCAGCTTATCCAAAGTAGCAAAATAGTCCGAAAACGACCCGAGCCCGCATCCGTATCTTCCAACACCGCACAGCTGAACTGCATCCCCTGATATCAGCGTCATATCCCTTGTATCAAGATACCCAAGCATATCAGAACAATGCCCCGGCAGTGATACTGCAACAACATCTTCAGCTATCGTATCTCCGTCAGACAGACACATAAAATGTGCAGGTGCGAGGCGTTCTCTTATATATTCACTACCCGCACAAACAACGGCATCTGACAAATACGGCAAAATATGTCTGAGTCCTCCTGCGTGATCTCCGTGAGGATGGGTAATCAGAATATGCGTGATATCTCTGTTTTCTATCCCCATTGCATAAATAGCAGGAAGAATAATATTCTCCGCATCATGCTTGTCAGTAGCACAGTCTACGAGCATATATCCACCCGAATGCCGGATCAAAAACACCGCCGTATATATATTCTCAAACGGGACCTTGAGTCTGTATATATGCTCACTCAGCTTCTCGAAGTGCTCCATATTCTTCTCCATATCACAACTCATATTCGTACATAAGACAAGACAGCACGCATCCTGAGGCGGTTTCTGTACGCAGTATACGAGCTCCGAGTCCGCACATGATAAAACCGCACTCTCGGGCAAGTTTCGTTTCCTCTATGGAAAAACCTCCCTCACTGCCTATCACTATTGCCACGCTCGAGGGAGTATTATGCTCACGCTTGTACTCGCTCAAGACCTCACGCAGAGGACGCGTCCCATCTCCCTCGTACATAAACAGTCTGAGCTCATCTTCCTTTGATTTTTCCAGCATCTCTTTAAACGTCAGATACTCTCCTACCTCTACGAGCACCGCTCTGCCGCATTGTTTTGCTGCTTCTTTGGCAATTTTTGATAGACGCTCTGTTTTCTTTTTTGCAGACTTGTTGTCGGGACGTGACACACATCTGTCTGATATAAAGGGTATTATCTCACACGCTCCGAGCTCTACGGCTTTTTGCGTTATGTACTCCAGTTTATCTCCCTTGGGCGAGGCCTGATAGAGTCTGACTATATACGGAGGCTCATTTTCGCTTTTCTCAGAAGAAAGAATACGAGCTCTCACACATCTGTCCTCGTCAAATTCCTCGAGGACACAATCATACTCATATCCCTTCATATCGCATACCGTGATATGCTCTCCCTTTGCCATTCTGAGAGCTCTGGCGATATGCCTCGCATCGTCTCCTGTTATTGATATCATGTCACCGTCAAAATTATCTGTAGGTACAAAAAATCTCGGCATGACTTCTCCTTATTTATTTACATATCGCTTTGCCCGAGCATAACACTCGGGCAAAATCATTTCTTATTCATTTTTTACTTTTTACAGCCATAGCACACCAGTCGTTTTCCTCGAGACACTCAATGATCTCAAAACCGTACTGATCAAGCGACGCCTTGACTTCTTCTGCTCTGGGCATGATGATCCCCGAGATGATATATATCCCATCCTGTGCCATGTAGCCTTTGATATCCGGGTTGAGACGCATGATAATATCGGCTACAATATTAGCCATGACTATATTATAACCGCCGTCTGTTTTCTTGACTGATTTGAGCAGATCTGATACTCCGCACTCAATATTCGTCATACCGCTGTCACGTACATTTTCTGCCGCTACCTTGACAGCTACAGGGTCAAGATCACATGCAAACACCTTGCCGGCACCCAGTTTTGCAGCACAAATAGACAGTATACCGCTTCCTGTCCCGACATCAAGTACGTCATCCGACTCTTTCATATACTTTTCGAGCAATCTGATAACAAGCCTGGTCGTTTCGTGAGTGCCTGTACCGAATGCCATACCGGGATCCATGTATACCGGGATCTCACCGTCAGAAAGCTTGTACTCGTCCTTTTGCCATGCGGGGACAATCGTTATCCTACCCAGCGGTATCGGAGCATAATACTGCTTCCATGAGTTTTCCCAATCCTGCTCATTGTGACCCTTTAGCTCTATCTCTGCATCTATATTAAGTGCAGCCAGCCTTTCTCTGATGAAGCAAACATACTCCTCCAGGTTCTTTTCACTGGGAACAAACAAGGATACACTCGCATGTTCTTTATCTGCATTAAGTATGCTCTCATCAACAAGATCGCCATACATACCGTTGAGCGAAAAGTCCGAATAATCCTCTATCATTAGTCCGTTATCAAGCATACTCATGACAGAGCACACTTCGTCCAGATCACGGCTCTTGCACTTTACGCACAGCTGAGTCCAAATTCTATCCATGTCAAAATCTCTTTCGTATTCTTATTTTTTGTCAAAGAGCCTCTTAAAGAAGCTGGTCCTCTTGGCATACTGTTTATCCCCGCAGCTCTCACCGAACTTACGCAAAATATCCTTCTGCTCGGTATTCAGGTTTTTGGGGACTTCCACGTTTATTGTGATATACAGATCCCCGCGAGACTTTGTGTTTACTCTCGAAATTCCCTTTCCTCTGAGAGTAAAAGTTGTTCCGCTCTGTGTTCCCTCGGGAATTTCGTACTTTTGTTTTCCCTCAAGGGTGGGAATGTCGATCTCAGCCCCTAATGCCGCATCAACAAACGTAACGGGCACTTCACAATAGATATCACTTCCGTCACGCTCAAATATCGGATGAGGGCGTACGTTGATCCCAATGATAAGATCCCCCGAAGGGCCTCCGTTTTTGCCGCTGTTTCCTTCTCCTCTGAGTGCGATCTTCTGCCCCTCATCAATTCCTGCAGGAATATTGACCTCGAGCTTCTTTGTGAGCTTGACGTTTCCTGTTCCTCGGCAGTTTGTGCAAGGGTCCTTTATGATCTTTCCGGTTCCACGGCAAGCATCGCAGGCATGTGTAGACTGCATTATACCGAGAGGAGTACGTGTCTGAGTACGCACACTTCCGGTGCCTCCGCACACGGTACACGTGGTGGGGCTGCTTCCCTTCTTCGCTCCTGTACCGGAGCAGTCCGAGCACTTTTCTATTCTGTTAAAGGAGACTTCCTTCTTGCAGCCAAACGCCGCCTCCTCAAAGCCGATCGTAATACGTGTATATACATCCTCGCCGCGAACAGGACCGTTTCTGCGAGAGGAACTGCCACCGCCAAAGCCGCCGCCGAAAAAGGATGAGAATATATCTCCAAATCCCCCGAAATCTCCGTCAAAGCCAAATCCGCCGAAACCGCTGCCGCCCGATGCCGTATCAAACGCCGCATGCCCGAACTGGTCGTATTTTGCTTTTTTGTCAGCATCCGACAGCACAGC
>JAZNOK010000176.1:0-9389 GCA_045580775.1 Eubacteriales bacterium | reverse complement strand
GTGAGAATATCATGATGGCACCGGTAGACCTCGGTCTCATGACAAAGGCAGAAGCAAAAGAAACAGCCCTGTCGCTTCTTGACAGAGTTGGTCTGCTAGACAAGGCAGACGCATATCCGAAGCAGCTCTCAGGCGGACAGCAGCAACGTGTAGCTATCGCCCGTGCACTCGCAATGAAGCCTGACATAATGCTCTTTGACGAGCCTACCTCTGCACTTGACCCTGAGATGGTCGGAGAGGTACTGGCGGTCATGCGTGAGCTGGCAGACGGCGGAATGACGATGGTTGTCGTTACTCATGAGATGGGCTTTGCACGCGATGTAGCAGACAGAGTAGTGTTCATGTCTGACGGCGTGATCGTAGAAGAGGGAAAACCCGAGGACATTTTTTCAAATCCCCAGGCACAGAGAACACGCGAGTTTCTCAACTGCGTCCTCTGATAACAAAATTACAAATAATAACAATAATAAAAGGAGCTGTAAAAAACTCTCTGCAGAGTTTTTACAGCTCCTTTTGAAATTGATGTGAAACGCCTCACTGCATTCTCCGCCAGTATGACAGGGTGGATGTAGCTGTCATAAACAATTAACGATTACTTCAAAATACCCCTCCCGCCCTGTCATCCTCGAGCGTAGCGAAGGATCTAAGGGCGAGAGCAAAGCAACGTCACTATCATCTCCCGCTTAGATTCTTCGTTTCGCTACGCTACACTCTAGAATGACAGCGGGGATGGAATTCTAACCATATAAATTTTTCAAAAGTTTTTGAGGAGGGGTTTCGGGGAGGAACCCGCCGCGAACCCCCAAACGAGCGTTGCTCGTTCGGGGAACCCCGTGAGCTAAAAAGGGTTTTCCCCGCCTATCGTCGTTCCTCCCCGCTCGTTTCCCCTGCCTATTTCTGCGTTCTCTTGGTTTTTCCCCGCCTGTTTGGTCAAAATAACCATTATCTGAAAAAAACCGCCTTGCAGCAGGGTCTGCGGGGCATTTTTTTGCTTTTTTCAACAAGCGGATTTCACAAAAATTTTATATTTGAGTTAAACGTAATTTACTCTCGCTGAAAATAAACTTAAAAAACCGCTTTTTGGCTCGGATTTTTTCTAAAATACAGAAAATCTTGCAAATTTTAGCTTGACAAAGTTGACATCTTGCTGTATAATACTAAATTGCATTATAATCCCATAGAATGCCCTTGAAGCGAAAAACCGTCATTTTGCACAGTAAAAATCAAAATTGTTTGTCAAAAATACATCTTGACAGCCGCAATTTTGGAAAAACGGCGGTATTTCGTAAATCACGGTTACAGTCAGAGTGATTTTTGTGATCTGTCGGGCGGTCTGTGAGATGCCGGAATTATCTTTCTTTTCGTGTGCGGGGCACACGCAATATCTTGTGTGCGGAGCACACGTATCATAACGGAATGGAGTGATAAACTTTATGCTCAAACCCCACAAACTCGGCAAAAACACGAGAATGAGCTTTTCAAAGATCGATGAGCCGCTTGACATGCCGAATCTTATCGAGGTGCAAAAGGATTCCTACAAATGGTTTATCGAAGAGGGAATCATGGACGTTCTCCATGACGTCTCCCCCATCACCGACTATTCGGGTAACCTTGTTATTGAATTTGTAGGGTATTCTCTCGATGAAAAGCCGCAATATCCCGTTGAGGAGTGCAAGGACAGGGATGTAAACTACGCAGCCCCCCTCAAGGTCAACGTCCGTCTGACCAACAAAACAACAGGAGAGGTCAAGGAGTCTGAGATCCACATGGGTGATTTCCCGCTCATGACAGACTCGGGAACGTTCGTTATCAACGGAGCTGAGAGAGTTATCGTATCTCAGTTTGTACGTTCTCCCGGTGTATACTACGGTTCTTCTATTGACAAGACAGGAAAGCACCTTTACACAGCGACGGTCATTCCTTACAGAGGAGCATGGCTCGAGTATG
Source organism: Eubacteriales bacterium (assembly GCA_045580775.1). Lineage (GTDB taxonomy): Bacteria > Bacillota > Clostridia > Oscillospirales > CAG-272 > JAZMZS01. The sequence continues at coordinate 7,442 of JAZNOK010000176.1, read as the reverse complement.
AGACCGACCAGAATGACGTTTTCTATGTAAAGATAGATAAAACGAGAAAGATCCCGATCACAGTATTCCTCCGTGCTTTGGGTATAGCAACCGACGCGGAGCTTGTTGAAATGTTCGGAGATGACGCACTTATCAACTCCACGTTTGAAAAGGATGACGCGAAGAAGGCGGCACTTGAGAGCGGCGGAGATCTCCATGAGGAAGCACTCAAGGAAGTCTACAAGAAGCTTCGTCCCGGTGAGCCGCCTCTGGTAGAGAGTGCACAGATACTCGTAAACAACCTTTTCTTCGATCCCAAGAGATACGATCTGTATCCTGTGGGAAGATACAAATACGACAAGAAGCTCAGCCTGGCTAAGCGTATCGAGGGCAGGGTAGCATCCCGTCCTATCGTGAGTGCCATCACAGGAGAGATCATCTGTGAGGCTGATGTTGTGATCGGCAGAGCTCAGTCCAGAGAGATCGAGCGTGCCGGTGCGTGCGAGGCGTATATTTACGGTGATGACGGCCGTGAGTACAGAATATTCTCAAACTACTCTGTATTCCCCGAGGCAGTGCTCGGATATGATCTGAAGGATCAGGGAATAAAGCACAAGGTCAGCCTCTCTGCTCTGAATGCGATCATAGAGCAGGCAGAGGGAGACGAGAGCAAGATACGCGAGCTTGCGGCACAGAGATACTATGATCTCTGCCCTAAGCACATTACAAAGGAAGATATCTTTGCTTCGGTAAACTACCTTATTGCTCTTTCTCACGGAATAGGCCAGACAGACGACATAGACCATCTCGGCAACAGACGTATGCGTTGCGTAGGAGAGCTGCTTCAGAATCAGCTGCGTATCGGACTTGCCAGAATGGACAAGATAGTAAAAGAGCGTATGACCATCCAGGATTCGGATGACATCTCTCCTCAGACACTTGTCAACATCCGTCCTGTCGTTACGGCGATCAGGGAGTTTTTCGGTTCATCTCCCCTCTCGCAGTTCATGGACCAGAACAACCCTCTCGCAGAGCTGACACACAAGCGTCGTCTTTCGGCACTCGGACCCGGAGGACTTTCGCGTGACAGAGCCAGCTTTGACGTTCGTGACGTACATTACACACACTACGGCAGAATGTGTCCTATCGAGACACCTGAAGGACCGAACATCGGTCTTATATCCTACCTTTCCACCTATGCACGCGTGAGCGAGTTTGGATTTATCGAGGCTCCGTTCCGCGTAGTAGACAAGGAAAAGGGAATCGTAACAAAGGAAGTTGTATATCTTACAGCGGACATTGAGGACGATTATATAGTAGCACAGGGTAACGAGCCTCTTGACGAAGAGGGACATTTTGTAAACAAGCGAGTCCTTGTCCGTGACAAGACAGAGATCATCGAGGTTGACAACGATCAGGTGGATCTGATGGACGTATCGCCTAAGATGGTCGTATCTGTAGCTACAGCTTGTATACCGTTCCTTGAGAACGACGACAACTCCAGAGCTCTGATGGGATCGAACATGCAGAAGCAGGCAGTGCCGCTGATGATGACCGAGTCTCCCTTTGTCGGAACAGGTATGGAGTACAAGGCAGCATACGACTCCGGCGTCGTTGTAATAGCCAAGGAGGCAGGAGTATGTACAAAGGTATCTGCGGACGAGATAGTTATCACGCGTAACGACTCTGAGCATACAAAGGACGTGTATCGCCTTCTCAAGTTCAAACGTTCCAACCAGGGTACCTGTATCAACCAGCGTCCCATCATCTGCGAGGGTGATGAGATCGAGGCAGGACAGGTCATAGCAGACGGACCTGCGACGGCAGACGGAGAGATCTCTCTCGGAAAGAACGCCCTTATCGGATTTATGACCTGGGAGGGTTATAACTACGAGGACGCGGTCCTTCTCAACGAGCGTCTGGTAAGAGACGATATATACACATCCATTCATATAGAGGAGTATACCCTCGAGGCAAGAGACACCAAGCTCGGGCCGGAGGAGATCACCCGCGAGATCCCCAACGTCGGCGGCGATGCACTCAAGGACCTTACGGCTGGGGGTATAGTCAAGATCGGTACGGAGGTCCGTGCAGGAGACATTCTCGTAGGAAAGGTCACGCCCAAGGGTGAGACCGAGCTTACAGCGGAGGAAAGGCTGCTTCGTGCGATCTTCGGAGAGAAGGCACGCGAGGTTCGTGACACCTCGCTCAAGGTTCCGCACGGAGAGTCGGGTATCGTAGTCGATGTCAAGGTGTTCTCACGTGAGAACGGCGACGATCAGCTGCCTCCCGGAGTAAACAAGGTAGCACGCATCTTTATCGCTCAGAAGAGAAAGATATCCGTCGGAGACAAGATGGCAGGACGCCACGGAAACAAGGGTGTCGTATCGAGAATACTTCCTCCCGAGGATATGCCCTTCCTTCCCAACGGCCAGCCGCTTGACATAGTGCTCAATCCCCTTGGAGTTCCTTCACGTATGAACATCGGACAGGTTCTTGAGGTCCACCTCGGAAGAGCCGCAAAGGAACTCGGAATAAAGGTCATGACTCCCGTATTTGACGGAGCAAATGAGCAGGATATTCTTGAGTGTCTGAAGGAGGCAGGACTCTGCCGCGATATCAGACCCGGCGAGAACTACGACGGAAAGGAAGTGTGCATCCAGTCCTTTGACGAGGATGGAAAGATGCACCTGGAGACTATTGCCCACGATGACGAGCGTTTTGAGTCGCTTCTCGCAGAGGGCAAGCTCAAGATCGTAGACGGAAAGACCACACTTTATGACGGAAGAACAGGCGAGCCCTTCGACAACCCCGTTACCGTCGGATATATGTATTATCTCAAGCTCCATCACCTTGTCGATGACAAGATCCACGCACGTTCGACCGGTCCTTACTCGCTTGTAACTCAGCAGCCTCTGGGAGGTAAGGCACAGTTCGGCGGACAGAGATTCGGAGAGATGGAGGTATGGGCACTTGAGGCTTACGGTGCTGCATACACACTTCAGGAGATCCTTACTGTAAAGAGTGACGACGTCACAGGTAGAGTCAAGACCTACGAGGCGATCGTCAAGGGTCAGAACATTCCTACCCCCGGTATCCCTGAGTCCTTCAAGGTACTTGTGAAGGAGCTGCAGTCGCTCGCACTCAACGTCAGAGTTCTAGACGCAGAGGGCAACGAGGTAGACCTGTCCACACTTGAGGATGAGCTCGAGACACCGAACTACGTATCTGACGCCGATATTGCAGAGGTCGGAGAAACTGTAGAGACAGATGACCTCTTTGACAACTTCAGCGAAAAGAGAGCCGACGTTGCAGACACGCTCGAGTCACTTGACAGGACTGCTCCCGAGCAGGAGAATGCGGATGATCTCGGCGGTGTGCTTGATGATGTGTTTGGCTCCGACTCTGAGCTTTACGGCGATCTTGACGGCACAGAATACGGAGACGAAGGCGAAGACTTCTGATCAGGCTATTTGGCAAAATAATTACAGAGAGAGGGAATAATAATCAAATGGACAAAAATATATTTGATTCTATCCAGATAGGTTTAGCATCTCCCGAAATGATCAGAAGCTGGTCTTTCGGCGAGGTCAAGAAACCCGAAACTATAAACTACAGAACCCTCAAGGCAGAGAGAGAAGGACTCTTCTGCGAGAAGATCTTTGGTCCGACAAAGGACTGGGAGTGCCAATGCGGAAAGTACAAGAGAGTCCGTCACAAGGGCAAGATATGCGAGAAGTGCGGAGTTGAGGTAACGACCAAGAAGGTCCGCCGCGAGAGAATGGGACACATTGAGCTTGCAGCTCCTGTGTCGCACATCTGGTACTTCAGAGCTATCCCCTCGAGAATGGGACTGCTGCTGGACATCTCCCCGCGTCTGCTTGAGCGAGTTCTTTACTTTGCACAGTATATCGTTATTGATCCCGGTTCCACGCCCCTGCAGAAGATGCAGCTGCTCAAGGACTCCGAGTACCGTGCGATGTATGAGCGTTATGAGGACGACTTTAAGGTAGGCATGGGTGCTGAGGCTATCAAGGAGCTGCTCGCAGAGCTTGATATAGAGCAGCTTTCACGTGATCTGAAGGCAGAGCTCGCCACAGCATCAGGCCAGAAGAAGGTCAAACTTATCAAGAGACTTGACGTAGTTGAGTCTTTCAGAAAGTCAGGCAACAAGCCTGAATGGATGATACTCGACGGAGTACCTGTCCTTCCCCCTGAGATACGTCCTATGGTACAGCTGAACGGCGGACGCTTTGCATCCTCTGACCTCAATGACCTGTACCGCAGAGTTATCAACAGAAATAACCGTCTCAAGAGACTCATGGAGCTGCACGCTCCCGATATCATTATCAGAAACGAAAAGAGAATGCTTCAGGAGGCAGTTGACGCCCTGATCGACAACGGCAGAAGAGGAAAACCTGTCACAGGCCCCTCCAACAGAGCTCTGAAGTCTCTTTCCGAAATGCTCCGAGGAAAGCAGGGACGCTTCAGACAGAACCTGCTCGGAAAGCGTGTTGACTATTCGGGACGTTCGGTTATCGTTGTAGGACCGGATCTCAAGATATATCAGTGCGGCCTTCCTAAGGAAATGGCACTGGAATTGTTCAAGCCCTTCGTCATGAAGAGACTTGTCGAGACTAACAAGGCATCCAATATCAAGGAAGCAAAGAAAAAGGTAGAGAAGGTAAATGCAGAGGTTTGGGATGCACTCGAGAACGTTATCAAGGAGCACCCCGTACTTCTCAACCGTGCACCTACCCTGCACCGTCTGTCTATACAGGCATTCGAGCCTGTGCTCGTAGAGGGCCGTGCCATCAGACTGCATCCGCTTGTTTGTACAGCGTTCAATGCTGACTTTGACGGAGACCAGATGCCTGTACACGTACCGCTGACCGCTGAGGCTCAGGCAGAGGCAAGATTCCTTATGCTCTCCGCCAACAACCTCCTGAAGCCCGCCGACGGAAAGGCAGTTGCTGTTCCTTCGCAGGACATGGTTCTCGGTTCTTACTATCTGACTATGGAAAAGCCCGGTGAGCCCGGAGAGGGCAAGGTATTCCGTGACTTTGACGAGGCTATGATGGCTTACTCTGTGGGTGAGCTCGGTCTTCATGCAAAGATCAAGGTCAGAGTACAGCGTGAGGTTGACGGAGTGATGAAGTCCAAGATCATCGACGCTACCCTCGGACGCCTTATCTTCAACCAGCAGATACCTCAGTCGCTTGGATATGTTGACAGAACCAACCCTGAGACCATGTTTGATCTCGAGGTAATGTTCGTCACAAAGAAAAAGCAGCTCGGAGAGATCGTAGACCGCTGTATCAAGATGCACGGACTTACCGTAGCTGCACAGACACTTGACAATATCAAGGCAACAGGATACAAATATTCTACCCGTTCCGCTCTTTCGATCTCTGTGTACGATATGAACATCCCGAAGAAGAAATGGGATTATATCGCAGAGGCAGAGGAGAAGATCGCCGAGATCACAGAGTTCTTCCGTGACGGTGAATTTTCCGAGGACGAAAGATACCAGAACGTCATTGCTACCTGGGAGGACGCTACAAAGAAGATCGTCTCCTCCGTTCAGGAAGGCTTTGACGCGTATAACCCGATAAAGATGATGATCGACTCCGGAGCCCGTGGATCGAACAGCCAGCTCAGACAGCTTGCAGGTATGCGTGGACTTATGTTCGCTACAAACGGAAAGACCATGGAGATCCCGATCAAGAGTAACTTCCGTGAGGGTCTGAACATACTCGAGTACTTTATCGGTGCGAGAGGTTCGAGAAAATCCCTGTCGGATACAGCTCTGCGTACAGCAGACTCCGGTTACCTTACCAGAAGACTGGTTGACGTTTCTCAGGATGTCATCATCCGCGAGGAGGATTGCGGAACCACAAAGGGTATGTGGGTGAGCGATATCACCGAGGGAGATACAGTAATTGAGCCTCTGGGCGACAGACTCGTAGGCAGATACGTTATCGGAGATGTTACACATCCCGAGACCGGTGAGGTTATTGTAGCTGACGGAACTATGATCTCCGCTGCCAAGGCAGCTGAGGTGGTAGCTGCAGGCATCAAGGAGGTATATGTACGTTCTATCCTCCGCTGCCACGCAAAACGCGGCGTATGTGCACACTGCTACGGTGCTGACATGGCATCCGGAAACCCCGTCAATGTCGGTGAAACTGTCGGAATTATCGCTGCACAGTCTATCGGTGAGCCCGGTACACAGCTGACGATGACAACCTTCCATACAGGAGGTATCGCAGGTAGCGACATCACACAGGGTCTTCCCCGTATCGAGGAGCTGTTTGAGGCACGCAGACCGAAGAAGACCGCCATCATCGCAGAAAAGAGCGGTACTATCCGCATCAGAGAAGACAAGAGAACAAAGACCATCCTTGTCAATACAGAAGCAGGCGAGGAGCTTTCATACGCTATTCCCTTCGGTATGCGTATCATCGTAGCCGACGGCGACTATATCATGCAGGGTCAGGCAATGACCGAGGGTTATATGGCTCCTGCGGATATACTTCGTGTCAGCGGTATCGAGGCTGTGTATGATTATATCATCCGCGAGGTACAGAAGGTCTACCGTTCTCAGGACGTTAACATCAATGACAAGCACGTTGAGGTAATCGCCCGCCAGATGTCGAGAAAGGTCAAGGTCGAGGACGAGGGAGATACGGATCTTTTGGTCGGTACACTTGTCGGACAGCTTGAGTTCGAGGCGGCAAATGAGCAGATCCAGAAGAGGATCGCCGCAGGCGAGGTCACACTTCGCGAGGCAACCTGCTCGGATGTTCTTCTCGGAATTACAAAGGCATCTCTGCAGACAGACTCCTTCCTTTCGGCTGCATCCTTCCAGGAGACCACAAAGGTCCTCACAGAGGCAGCTATCAAGGGCAAGATCGACTATCTCCAGGGACTTAAAGAAAATGTCCTTATCGGTAAGCTGATTCCCGCAGGAACCGGACTTGAGGCATACCGTGCAGTCGAGGTCAAGCGTGCAGAACAACAGACTGCCGCTGAGCATGCAGACTGATCGAATCAATAGAATAATAGGATAAGATGCGGGGAAGCTTTTAAAAAAGCTTCCCCGCATTTTTTTGTCGCATAGGAAATCGCGTGAAATATGTTCGCAAAAAGCACCCCTTCCGACCGCACGGGGATGTGGCTCTTTCGATCACGTGTAAACGATTTTACCAATTTTATCGAAGTTCCCACCCCCGCTGTCATGGACGAGGGAGCGGTATCACCGTAGCCCCAACCCGACTGTCATCCTCAAAGGAGACTATTTGCGAAGTCTCCAACCGCCCTGTCATCCTCGAGCGTAGCGAAGGATCTAAGGGCGAGAGCAAAGCAACGTCACTTCCATCTCCCGCTTAGATTCTTCGTTCCGCTACGCTACACTCAAGAATGACAGCGGGGAAGATATTCTGCAAATGCTAAAGTATCGT
>JAZNOK010000175.1:0-39996 GCA_045580775.1 Eubacteriales bacterium | reverse complement strand
ATATGCACATATATCTTTGCTATGAAAAAACGCCTCCCCTTGACCGTACTAAGCACGCCTTTCTGATTTGTTTGTTCTTTTCTCTCTTTCTATTTTAAAAGGGAGCGGTAAAAACTCTGCAGAGTTTTTACAGCTCCCTTTAGAAACTGAGAATATTGCTTATTTCTTTTTGCTTGTTACCTTGTTTAGTATAAGTGTTGCTATGATGATAATTCCGATAACTACGAATATACCTATCATGCCAGATACCATATAGCTGAGGTTGTTTATGAAATTGATAGGATTGAAACTAATAACCATTATACGTTCTCCTTTCGATTAAGCAAAGAAGTTGAGTATCAGACCGCCTGCAATAACCGACGCTATCTGTCCTGACACGTTAACGCCGATAGCGGGCATGAGAAGGAAGTTCTGATTGTCAGCCTCAAGTCCGAGCTTGTTTACGATACGTCCCGACATCGGGAATGCGGAAATTCCTGCAGCTCCTATCATGGGGTTGATCTTCTTCTTTGAGAAAAGATTGAGAAGCTTTGCAAAGAGCACGCCGCCTGCTGTATCGAATACGAATGCAAACAGTCCGAGTCCGAGAATAAGCAGAGTGTCAATGCGTATGAATTCGTCAGCAACCATTCTCGTACCGATCGTAATACCGAGGAATATGGTGACGAGGTTTGCAAGAACGTTCTGTGCTGTGTTTGAGAGAGAGTCGAGAACTCCGCACTCACGGATGAGATTACCGAACATGAGAAATCCTACGAGAGATACGGACGAGGGGGCAACTACACCTGCAACTATCGTGATAACTATGGGGAATAGAATTCTGGTGAGCTTTGATACCTCGCACTGCTGAGTATCCATGCGGATCATACGCTCCTTCTTTGTGGTGAGAGCCTTGATGATCGGAGGCTGGATGATAGGTACGAGTGCCATATATGAATATGCCGCGACCATAATTGCACCGGTGAACTGTGAGTTGAGCTTCTGTGCTACGACGATTGCAGTAGGACCGTCAGCTGCTCCGATGATTCCGATAGATGCTGCATCGAGCTGAGGGAAGAAGATGGATGCAAGACAGAAGGTAAAGAATATACCGAACTGTGCAGCAGCTCCGAATATCATCAGCTTCGGGTTTGAGAGCACGGGACCGAAGTCTATCATGGCACCGATACCGATAAAGAGAATCAGGGGAAACAGCTCGTTTGCTATACCCGCTCTGAATAGTATCGAGAGAGCACCTTGCTCTACTTCTCCGTTTGCCAGAAGCTGATCAATTGCTCCGGAACTGGGGATGTTTACGAGTATCGCACCGAATCCCATCGGGAGCAGAAGCGTCGGCTCCATCTTTTTTGCGATAGCGAGGAAAATAAGTATTCCGCCTATCGCCCACATGACCCAAACCCTCAAGTCAGCAAGACCGGTGAGGTTGTTGCCAAGAGTGGACAGGTTTTCAAGCAGATTGCTAAAAAAATCCATTTGTTTGTCTCCTTTGTGTTTTTATGTAATATTATTTTTCATTACAGCTTACATGACTTTTTGCCCGCAATGAAGTCCAAGAGCCTCAAGCTTCTTGGCTTTTCTCGGCAGAGTCATCGACCGAGACATCAGCACTCACGAGCCTGTGTGAGTCGATCTCAAGTGACTTTATATGTATGTTTTCATAGTCGCACTCTATCTCCGAGCCGTCATCGGGAATAGAACCGAAGATGCCGAATACAAAACCGCCGAAGGTGTCATATTCATCTGTCGGCATGTCGGTGTTGAGCAGAGCCGAAACTCTCTCGAGCGGAGTCGTTCCTTGGATGATATATCTGTTATCAGAGATCGGTTGAATATCAGGTACACCGTCCTCATCTTCGTCAGTATCAAAATCACCGACTATCTGAGCGATGATGTCTTTGATGGTGATAATACCGAAGACACCGCCGTATTCGTCGAGAACTATGGCAAATGACCTGCCTTCCTGCTTCATCAGCTTGAAGGCAACGTCAGCTTTCAACGTTTCGGGAATGAAGAAGGCACTCTCGACTGCCTTATCAATGATCTCCTGTTTGTTTTCGGAACGGGACTTGAAGAATTTCTTTGTAGAGAGCACACCGCGAATGTCGTCTACGGTGTCACCGCATATAGGGTACGAGGAGCGTCCGTGCTCAAGTATGGTTTGCTCCCACACTTCTGCCTCGTCTTCCAGCCACAACAGATCGAGGTCTGTACGGTGGGTGGAAAACTCCCCGACCGTTCTGTCGTTAAACTCAAAGAGGTTATGGATTATCTCTTTTTCCTCAGTGTCGATCGCACCGGTTTTTGAACCCTCATCGACCATCAGCTTGATATCATCCTCGCTTACCTGCTCATCAGCTTCGTTTGGATCAATACCCAAGAGCCTGAGCACGATATTTGTGGATATTTCCAGAAACCACACGACAGGTCTGAAGATAGCCGCAACAAAGCATATTATTCCTGCTATGGACAGGGCGATCTGTTCGGACTTTTTCATAGCGAGCCGCTTTGGAACCAGCTCTCCGAATACCAGAGTAATGTACGAGAGTACGAGAGTGATGGCAATGACGGAAATGCTGTCGAGCAGCTGAGCGTCAGCCGATGGGAAGAATCCCTGTAACCACTCTTGCATTATGAATGAGAAATTGTCAGCAGCAAATGCCGATCCGAGAAATCCGGAAAGAGTGATAGCTACCTGAATAGTAGCAAGAAAACGCGATGAGTTGGATTTGAGTTTTTCAAGAGAGCGGGCTCTCTTGTCTCCCTTTTCCATCAGCTGTTCAATTTTAGCATCGTTGACGCTGAGTCCCGCGATCTCCGCACAAGCGAAAAAGGCGTTAAGAGCAATCAGTACCAGCTGTAATACCAACTGCCATATTAAGTGATCCATTTTTTTCTCCGTAAGCTAAGCCGTGCAGGGCAAATTCAATTATGCCCGAGTGCACAGGTCTTATGTAGTTTGGTCTATATAAAACGGCAGAGCCGCAAAGTACAAATAACCAACCTTTTCCAAATAGACATTATAACATATAATTTTCACTAAATCAAATGTTTTTTTACATAAATATCAAATTGGTAAAAAATATATAATAATCATAATAAAACACGGTTATAATTTTTATTTATTAACAAAAATAAAGTATTGACCAAACAACAGAGATTGGTATATAATAGTATATGTGAAAAACTTGTCTTAATGGAGAAATATGCATAATCGCGGAATATTTGTGCTCGTGTTATGCATATACAGGAGATCGAAATGAAAAAAGTTGCAATAGTTATGGGAAGTGCCTCGGATCTCGGCGTAGTCGAGAAAGCAATGACCACTCTTGACGAGTTCGGTGTAGGATACGAGGTGCATGTATACTCTGCTCACCGCACACCCGCAGAGGCAAGAGATCTTGCGGTGAATGCACGCGAGAGGGGCTTCGGTGTTATAATCGCGGCGGCAGGTATGGCGGCACATCTGGCGGGAGCTATGGCGGCAGGCAGTACTCTTCCTGTCATAGGCATTCCTGTCAAGAGCAAATATCTTGACGGTGTGGATGCTCTGCTTTCTACGGTTCAGATGCCGACAGGTCTTCCGGTAGCTACTGTGGCTATAGACGGTGCGGCAAATGCAGCGATCTTGGCTGTGCAGATGCTGTCGATAGAAGACAAGGAGCTCGCGGACAAGCTTGATGCTCACAGAGCGAAGGGAGCAGAGAAGGTGCTCGCGGCAGATGCCGAGGTTGCGGCTAAATACAACAAATAGTGTTTGGCGGATACTGCGGCACAATTACAGTACTTGATTTACACAAAAACAGACACAGTTTAAAAGCGTTTTTTTAATTACGGTCATGGGATGGCCTTTAGGAGGTATACATGGGAGGCTTTTTCGGTGCAGTACGCCGTGATGATGCGATCTCGGACGTTTTCTTTGGTACGGACTACCACTCGCACCTAGGTACCAGACGAGCGGGAATGGCGGCATTTGATGCGGAGCTTGGACTTCAGAGGGAGATCCACAATATTCAGAACTCCCCTTTCCGTACAAAGTTTGAGGACATTTTCGACGAGATGAGGGGAACTTCCGCTATCGGTATAATCAGCGATTATGACCCTCAGCCGCTGCTTATCAGATCGAAGTTCGGTGCTTATGCTTTGTGCATAATCGGCTCGATCAATAATGCGGATGAGCTCATAGATGAGTACCTTTCCGAATACGGAGGACATTACAATGCGATGACAAACGGCGGAGTCAATATGACCGAGCTTGTTGCATCTCTTATAAACTACAAAGGGAATTTTGCAGAGGGAATTAGGTTTGCCAGATCAAAGATCAAAGGGACGATATCCATACTTATCCTCACTGTCAAGGGAGCGATCATAGCGGCACGCGATCCGCTGGGCAGACTTCCGATACTTATAGGAAAGAATGACGGCGGTTACTGCGTGTCATTTGAGTCGTTTGCTTATCAGAAGCTCGGCTATGAGGATTATATGGAGCTCGGCCCCGGGGAGATTGTCAAGCTTACTCCGGACGGAGTGAAACAGCTCGAGCCTCCTGGGGATCAGATGCGTATATGCTCGTTTTTGTGGAGTTATTACGGTTATCCCACCTCATCATACGAGGGAGTAAATGTCGAGATGGTCAGATGCCGCAACGGCGGTATTATGGCTGAAAATGATAAGAAGAACGGACTTCCAATGGACATTGATTATGTCGGCGGCGTGCCTGACTCCGGTGTTCCTCATGCCATAGGCTACGCAAATAAGAGCGGTATACCTTTTGCCAGAGCTTTTATCAAATATACGCCCACATGGTCCAGGAGCTTTACGCCCTCGCATCAGTCTGAGAGACGCAAGGTCGCAAAGATGAAACAGATCCCTATCCCCGATCTTATAAAGGACAAAAAGTTGCTTTTCGTGGATGATTCGATCGTCCGCGGAACACAGCTCAAGGAGACGGTGGATTTTCTTTACGCAAACGGAGCTCGCGAGGTGCACATGAGAAGTGCCTGCCCTCCTATAATGTACAGCTGTAAGTACCTTAATTTCTCAAGAACCAACAACGATATGGAGCTGATAGCCAGAAGAACGATCGTTGAGCTTGAGGGAGAGGCAGGACTTCAGTATATAGATGAATACAGCGACACAAATACACAAAGAGGCAAGGCATTGCGACGAGCTATATGCGAAAAACTCAATTTCACGTCGTTGGAATTTCAGTCACTCGAAGGATTAATAAAGGCTATAGGAATAGAGCCGTGCAAGCTCTGCACCTACTGCTGGAATGGAAAGGAATAAAAAAGATGAACAGTATTTCAAGATCGGAATCTTATGCGGCGGCGGGCGTTGACATTACCGCAGGCTACAAGGCAGTTGAACTGATGAAGGCTCATATCGCACGTACGATAACCGCAGGAGCGATGACGGATATCGGAGGATTCGGAGGGCTTTTTGAGCTTGACCTTGAGGGAATAGCACATCCTGTCCTTTGCAGCGGTACAGACGGAGTAGGAACAAAGCTCAAGATAGCTTTTCTTATGGACAAGCACGATACAGTCGGTATTGACTGCGTAGCTATGTGTGTAAATGACATTATCTGTTGCGGAGCAAAGCCGCTGTTTTTCCTGGATTATATCGCATGCGGAAAGAACTACCCTGAAAAAATTGCGAGTATAGTATCCGGTGTAGCTGAGGGCTGCGTTCAGTCAGGAGCATCTCTTATCGGAGGCGAGACTGCCGAAATGCCGGGATTTTATCCTGTAGACGAATATGACCTGGCAGGGTTTGCTGTAGGCGTAGTTGATAAATCCAAGATCCTCGACAACTCCAAGGTATGCGAGGGAGACGTAATAATCGCTTTGCCCTCGAGCGGAGTACATTCAAACGGCTTCAGCCTTGTACGCAGAGTGTTTAATGTTGAGCGTGCCGATATTACATCTCCTATTGAGTCGCTCGGCGGCAAGAGCGTCGGCGAGACTCTTCTCACTCCTACTAAGATCTATGTAAAGCCCATGCTCGCACTCTTTGATCAGATCACGGTGAAGGCGGTATCCCACATTACCGGCGGCGGATTTTACGAGAATATTCCGAGATCGTTGCCTTCGGGCTTCGCTGCTAAGATCAGAAAGAGCGATATACGTATACTTCCTATATTTGATCTTATTATGAAGGCGGGCAATATATCCGAGCGTGATATGTTCAATACCTTTAATATGGGCGTCGGTATGTCTGTGACAGTAGCAAAAGAGGACGCTGACAGAGCTCTGGAGATACTCCGTGCAAACGGTGAGGATGCTTACATAATAGGTGAGGTAGTACAGAGCGACGAGGGAGTAATTATATGCTGAGCAAGATAGCGGTATTTGTCTCCGGCGGAGGCACCAATCTTCAGGCACTTATAGACGCTCAGAACAGCGGAATAATAAAAAGCGGCAAGCTGACGCTGGTCGTCTCGTCAAATCCGACAGCCTACGCACTTGAGCGTGCGGCAAAAGCGGGTATCGACTCTGTGGTCGTGTCGAGGCGTGCATGTGCGAGCTCTGCTGAGTTTGAGAGAAAGATCTCTGATGCACTGGATGAATACGGCATTGATATGATAGTGCTGGCAGGGTTCATGAGTATTCTCTCGGCGGACTTCACAAAGAAATATGACAAGAGGATAATCAATGTTCATCCCTCTCTCATCCCCTCATTCTGCGGAAAGGACTTTTACGGACTTAGGGTCCACGAGGCGGCACTGTCCTACGGAGTCAAGGTCACAGGAGCGACTGTGCATTATGTGAACGAGATCCCCGACGGAGGAGAGATAATCCTGCAGAAGGCTGTCTCGGTCGAGGATGGGGACACTCCGGAGACTTTGCAGAGGCGAGTCATGGAAGAGGCAGAATGGAAGATATTGCCCCTTGCCTGTGAGCAGGTAGCACGTAAACTGGCTGAAAAATAATCAAGGAGATAAATTGGTATGACTGCAAGAAATATTAAGGATGTTATCGGTACAAACGCATACCCCGGCAGAGGAATATGCGTAGGCACAAGCAAAAACGGAAAATACGCCGTATGTGCTTATTTCATTATGGGAAGAAGCGAAAACAGCCGTAACAGAGTTTTCAAGGAGAAGGAAAACGGAGATATATATACAGAGGCATTTGATCCTGCAAAGTGCGAGGATCCGCTGCTTATCATATACAACGCGGTAAGAGACTGCGGAGGGGCACTTGCCGTTACCAACGGAGATCAGACGGATACTATATATGATGCGATCATGTCAGGCGGAAGCTTTGAGTCCGGGCTGAGGACACGTGAGTTTGAGCCTGATGCACCGAACTTTACACCTCGTATCAGTGCCCTTATGAACTTCGATGGCGGCTACAGCTACAAGCTGAGCATCCTCAAGAGTGCAGCAGAAGGTGCTGTATGCAACAGATTTTTCTACGAATATGCATCTGTCGCAGGAGAGGGCAGATTTATTCACACATACGAGCATGACGGAAATCCCCTGCCTACCTTTGAGGGTGAGCCGAGACTGGTGGCTGTCCCCGATGATATCGAGGCGTTTACCTCTGAGATATGGAATGCTTTGGATGAAAACAACAGGATATCTCTCTATGTCAGATATACCGACCTTGACAGCGGCAGCTATACTTGCAGACTTATCAACAAGAACTCTTGACAAGAGAGCGTGTAAGGAGAATTAAGAAAATGAAAGAATTTGAACTTAAATACGGCTGTAACCCTAACCAGAAGCCTTCGAGAATATATATGCATGACGGCGGCGAGCTTCCTGTAGAGATTCTTTCGGGACGTCCCGGATACATCAACTTTCTTGATGCATTTAACGCATATCAGCTCGTCCGCGAGCTGAAGGAGGCAACGGGACTTGCCGCTGCTACATCCTTCAAACATGTCAGTCCTGCAGGTGCGGCTGTAGGAATAAAGCTCTCGGAAAAGGCAAAGCGTGCATGCTTTGTTGACGATATTGAGGGACTCGACGAGTCTCCGCTCGCTTGTGCTTATGCAAGAGCCAGAGGAAGTGACAGAATGTCCTCCTTTGGTGATTTCATTGCACTCTCTGACAAGTGTGACGTTACCACCGCTATGATAATCAAGCGTGAGGTTTCCGACGGAATTATTGCTCCGGATTACGATCCCGAGGCACTTGAGATCCTGAAAACCAAGAAGAAGGGCAATTACAATATTATCAAGATAGATGAGAGCTATGTTCCCGCTCCCAAAGAAACAAAACAGGTCTACGGTATCACATTTGAACAGGGAAGAAATGACTATAAGGCTGACGCTTCACAGCTTGAGAATGTAGTTACAAAGAACAAGAACATTCCCGATGAAGCAAAGAGAGACCTTATCGTGGCTCTTATTACGCTCAAGTACACACAGTCAAATTCTGTCTGCTATGCTTATGACGGACAGGCTATCGGTATAGGTGCAGGACAGCAGTCCCGTATACATTGCACCAGACTGGCAGGAAACAAAGCGGACAATTTCATGCTCCGCATGCATGACAAGGTACAGAACCTGCCCTTCCTTCCTACCCTCGGCAGACCTGACAGAGATAACTGCATTGATGTGTATATTTCCGATGACTCTGAGGATGTACTGGGAGATGATGTATGGCAAAATTACTTTACCGAGAGACCCGAGCCGCTGACCCGCGAGGAGAAGCGTGCATATCTTGGCTCTATCAGCGGTATGGCACTTGCATCCGATGCATTCTTCCCGTTTGGCGATAATATTGAGCGTGCCCGCAGAAGCGGAGTGTCCTATATTTGCGAGCCCGGCGGTTCTATACGCGATGACCAGGTCATCGAGACCTGCGACAAGTACGGTATCGCTATGGCGTTTACTTCAATGCGGCTTTTCCATCACTGATAATAATACAGACAGGGGCTGTTCGCCGTTTTTTTTGGACAGCCCCGTTTGTGCTGATATAACGAAGATACAGAAGCTTTTTTAGCGAAAAAATATAACGATCTGAGTTACAGATCATTTAGGAGAGAAAAATGTTTTTTGAGAAATTATCCAACTTTGACCCCGAGGTATATGAGAGTGTAGACAGAGAGCTTAGACGTCAGCAGCAGAACATTGAGCTTATTGCGAGTGAGAATATTGTGAGCGAAGCTGTACTGCTGTCTGCAGGTACTGTACTGACAAACAAGTACGCAGAGGGATACCCTGCCAAGAGATATTACGGCGGATGTGTGTATGTTGACGAGGTAGAGCAGATAGCCAGAGAAAGAGCAAAGAAGCTCTTTGGGGCTGAACATGCGAATGTACAGCCGCACAGCGGAGCAAATGCCAATCTTGCGGTTTTCTTTGCACTGCTGGAACCCGGAGACACTGTGCTTTCTATGTCTTTGGCACATGGAGGACACCTTTCACACGGATCTCCTGTGAATATATCAGGAAAGTATTTCAACATTGTGCCATACGGAGTATCTGATGAAACTCAGATGATAGATTACGACGAGGTACGCAGACTTGCTCTCGAATGCAGACCGAAGCTCATTCTTGCGGGTGCCAGTGCATATCCGAGAGTGATAGATTTTGCACGTTTCAGAGAGATAGCGGACGAGGTCGGGGCATATTTCATGGTGGACATGGCACATATTGCCGGACTCGTTGCGGCGGGCATCCATCCTAATCCCTGTGAGTATGCGGATGTTGTCACTACCACAACGCACAAGACTCTCAGAGGTCCACGCGGAGGTATGATACTTTGCCGCGAGCAGTATGCAAAGGCAATTGACAAGGCAATATTCCCGGGTGTTCAGGGAGGACCTCTTATGCACGTTATAGCGGCAAAGGCTGTAGCGTTCGGAGAGGCTCTTACGGATGAGTTCAAGGAGTATCAGCACAAGGTAGCGGAAAATGCAAAAGCACTGTCCGAGGCACTGATAGCTGAGGGCTTTAAGCTTGTGTCAGGCGGCACTGACAACCATCTTATGCTGGTGGATCTTCAGAACTTCGGTGTTACGGGAAAGGAGCTCGAGCACAGACTGGACGAGGTCCACATCACACTGAACAAGAATGCAGTTCCAAACGACCCCCAGTCTCCGTTTATTACCAGCGGCGTCAGAATAGGCACCCCTGCTGTAACTAGCAGAGGCTTTGGCGTGGAGGAGATGAAGTTGATAGCTGCATGGATCAAGGCAGTTACTGTTGACTTTGAGAACAGTCGCGAGCGTGTCTGCCGCGAGGTAATGGCACTGTGTGATAAATTCCCGATATACAATAAATAAGGGCAGGTAAAAAAATGACAAACAAACAATATACAGTAATGGTCGTAGGCGGCGGAGGCCGTGAGCACGCAATTATAAAGTCGCTTAAAAAGAGTGCTCAGATAAGCAAAATATATGCACTGCCGGGCAATGGCGGTATTGCCGCAGACGCTGAGTGTGTAGCGATAGGAGCAAAGGACATTGATGCGATCGTGAAATTTGCACAGAAAAAAGCGATCGACTATGCAGTTGTTGCACCGGACGATCCGCTTGTTCTCGGTTGTGTTGATGCTCTTTCAAAGGTTGGAATACCATGCTTTGGTCCTGAGGCGAAGGCGGCAATCATTGAGGGAAGCAAGGTCTTTTCTAAGAATTTGATGAAGAAATATAACATTCCGACTGCTGCATTCGAGGTGTTTACCGAGATGGATGCGGCACTCAGGTATTTGGATACCGCACCCATTCCTACAGTAATCAAGGCAGACGGTCTGGCACTCGGCAAGGGTGTTATCATCGCTATGACAAGAGATGAGGCGAAGGCAGCTGTCAAGAGCATGATGGAGGACAAGGTATTCGGAGATAGCGGTTCGAGAGTTGTTGTTGAAGAATTTCTGACAGGCCCCGAGGTGTCCGTGCTTGCTTTCACTGACGGAAAGAGCGTTGTTCCTATGGTATCCAGTATGGACCACAAGAGAGCACTTGACGGTGACAAGGGACTCAACACAGGCGGAATGGGTACTATAGCACCGAACCCTTACTATACAGCGGAGATCGCAGAGGAATGCACAAAAAGTATATTCCTCCCCACTATAGAAGCGATGAATGCAGAAAACAGGACCTTCCGCGGATGCCTTTACTTCGGACTTATGCTGACAGAGAAGGGCCCGAAGGTCATTGAGTATAACTGCCGTTTCGGAGATCCGGAGACTCAGGTAGTATTGCCTCTTCTTGAAAGTGATCTTTTTGAGATAATGCGTGCATGCACAAACGGAACTCTCGATGAGTGCGAGGTGAAGTTCTCTGACGGATGTGCTTGCTGTGTCGTTATGGCATCCGAGGGGTATCCTCAGTCATACAAGTCGGGTTATGAGATAACCGTTGATGAGGATTTCGGCGGCGAGCTCTACGTAGCAGGAGCAAAACAGGAAGGCGGACGCGTGCTTACGGCAGGCGGCCGTGTGCTCGGTGTTACAGCATGTGCACCTACTCTCAGAGAGGCTGTAGATGCGGCTTATGCCGAGTGTGAAAAGGTACATTTTGAAAATGCATACAAACGCTCTGACATCGGTCAGAGGGCACTTTTAGCAGTGAAATAAATTCAGGAGGCAGTATGGTTTACAGAGTTTATTCAGAAAAGAAGGCGGGCTTTACTCATGAGGCGGGAGCTCTGCTTGAAGATGCACGTACGCTTCTCGGTATAAAGGGCATCGAGGGTGTCCGTATCATCAACAGATATGATGTAGAGAATATTACAAAGGAGCTGTTTGATTATTCAAAGAGAACAGTATTCTCCGAGCCTCCTACGGATATAGTAACCGATGAGGTGGTCAGTTCTGCCGGGGATGTTGTGTTTGCTGTAGAGTATTTGCCCGGGCAGTTTGACATGCGAGCAGATTCGGCAGCTCAGTGTATTCAGATAATCTCTCAGGGAGATCGCCCGATCGTCCGTTCGGCACGTGTGTATGTGCTGTCCGGAAAACTTTCGGATGAGGATGTCGCCGCTATCAAAAAGCATGTTATCAACCCAGTAGAGTCAAGAGAAGCTTCTCTTGAGCTTCCCGAGACTTTGGTGATGAAGTACGAAATGCCCGAGACTGTAGCTACGCTCGACGGTTTTTGTGCTCTTCGCGAGGAGGAGCTTGATGCGTTTATTGCGAAATACGGTCTTGCTATGGACAGAGACGATCTTCGCTTCTGCCGTGATTATTTCGCATCAGAGAAGAGAGACCCCACTATCACCGAGATCCGTATGATAGATACATACTGGTCTGACCATTGCCGTCACACCACGTTTCTTACCACCATCGACAGCGTGAAGTTTGAAGATGAGGAGATCGGGGCAGCCTATGACAGATATATAAAAACCCGAGAGGAGCTTGGCAGAACAAAACCGCAAAACCTCATGGATATTGCAACTCTCGCTACAAAATATCTGAAGGTAAAGGGCAAGCTGCCGCGTCTTGACGAGAGCGAGGAGATCAATGCATGCACCGTCAAGATCAAGGTCGAGATAGACGGCGAGGAGCAGGATTGGCTGCTTCTGTTCAAAAACGAAACACACAATCACCCGACTGAGATCGAGCCTTTCGGAGGAGCTGCAACATGCATAGGCGGAGCTATCAGAGACCCGCTCTCAGGCAGAAGCTATGTATATGCGGCTATGCGTGTAACCGGAGCTGCTGATCCTACAGTTGCACTGTCACAGACACTTGAGGGCAAGCTGCCTCAGAGAACTATCGTTACTACCGCAGCAGCAGGATATAGCTCGTACGGTAACCAGATCGGTCTTGCCACCGGTATTGTAGATGAGCTCTACGACGAAGGTTATGCGGCAAAGCGTATGGAGATAGGTGCTGTTATAGCTGCCGCTCCCGCAGAGAATGTACGTCGTGAGGTACCGCAGGCAGGAGATGTAGTCATACTTCTCGGCGGCAGGACAGGACGCGACGGATGCGGCGGAGCTACAGGTTCATCGAAATCTCACACTCTCGAGTCTCTTGAGAGCTGCGGTGCCGAGGTTCAAAAGGGTAACGCACCCGAGGAGAGAAAACTCCAGAGACTGTTCCGTGATCCCAATGCTTCCAAGCTTATCAAGAGATGTAATGACTTCGGTGCGGGAGGCGTTTCCGTAGCTGTAGGTGAGCTTGCAGACGGTCTTGAGATCGACCTTGATGCAGTACCCAAAAAGTACGAGGGTCTTGACGGAACCGAGCTTGCTATATCCGAGAGCCAGGAGAGAATGGCAGTTGTAGTTGAGGCGGCTGATGTCGGTGCGTTCTGTGAGCTCGCGGCAAAAGAAAACCTCGAGGCTACGGTCGTAGCGACTGTCAGCGACTCAGGCAGACTCAGAATGACCTGGAAAGGCAATGTCATAGTTGATCTGTCCAGAGATTTTCTTAATTCCAACGGAGCTGAGAAGCATATAGATATAAAGGCATCAGAGAGCGGAGTGTTCGAGAGAGAATACGGATGTGACTTTGCTTGTGAGATGAAGAAAATGGCATCCGATCTGAACATCTGTTCCAAGAGAGGTCTCGGTGAACGCTTTGACTCGACAATAGGTGCAGGCACGGTTCTTATGCCTTTCGGAGGAAAGAATCAGTCCACTCCTATCCAGGCTATGGTAAACAAGATATCCTCCGAGTGCGGACATACCGATGACTGCTCTCTCATGGCATGGGGATACAACCCCCGTATAGCGAAAAAGAGCCCATATCACAGTGCGTATCTCGCCGTTGTCGAGTCTGTTTCCAAGCTGATTGCGGCAGGAGCGGATTTCAGTGATGTGTATCTTACATTCCAGGAGTATTTTGAGAAACCCAAAAAAGACCCTGCCCGTTGGGGAAAGCCTTTCTCAGCACTTCTCGGAGCTTTCTCTGCTCAGCTGGATTACGGTATAGCTTCTATAGGAGGAAAGGACTCTATGTCAGGAAGCTTTGAGCAGCTTGACGTTCCTCCCACGCTTGTATCCTTTGCAGTTACTACAGCGAAGGTTGGTGACATTGTATCGGGTGAGTTTAAGGCGGCAGGACATAAGGTCGTCCTTTTGAAACCTGAGTATAACGAAAAGGGCATACCTGTTGCCGAGAGCGAGATAGCACTATACTCTCAGGTCAGAGGACTTGTAGAGCAGGGCAAGGCTGCGGCAATATATACGCCTACATACGGAGGCGTTGCCGAAGCTGTAATGAAGATGTCCTTTGGAAACTCGATCGGATTTGAGTTTGACGCGAGCGTTGACAAGGATGATATATTCGGCTATCGCTACGGTGCGTTTGTAATTGAGCTTTCAGATGATACTGATATCGGTCTTACTCTCGGTCATACCACCGAGGCTCAGAGCATCAGCTATAACGGCTCCGGTATTGAGATAAGCGAGCTTCTCTTTGAGTCTGAGAACAAGCTCGAGAGTGTATATTCCTGCAATATAAAGCAGGAAGAACGCCCCGTCGAGGCTTTCTCGTATAAGGCGGCATCCTATCCCGTATCTAGGGAAAAATTCGCATCTCCGAGAGTGCTCATTCCTGTATTCCCGGGTACAAACTGCGAATACGATTCGGCAAAGGCAGTAAGAGACGCCGGTGCCAGCCCTGAGATATTTGTAATAAAGAACCTTACATCTGCGGCTATTGCAGAGTCTGTCGAGGCGTTTGCCAAGAGAGTAGAGGCATCTCAGGCGATATTCATCCCCGGAGGATTTTCGGGCGGTGACGAGCCTGACGGATCCGGAAAATTCATCACGGCTTTCTTCCGTAACGGAGCGATCAAGGATGCAGTAAACAAGCTCATGTATACCCGCGACGGTATGATGCTTGGTATATGCAATGGTTTCCAGGCTCTTATCAAGCTCGGACTTGTTCCTTACGGTGAGATCACGGATACAAAGGATACCGATCCTACTCTTACATTCAACACGATCGGCAGACACCAGTCAAAGATAGTAAGAATCAGAGTAGCTTCAAACAAATCTCCTTGGCTGATGAACACACAGGTAGGCGAGATATATTCTGTGCCGATATCGCACGGTGAGGGCAGATTTATTGCCGGTGACGCTCAGGTTAGAAGCATGGTCGAGTCGGGTCAGATAGCTACTCAGTATGTTGATCTTGAGGGCAAGCCCACATTTAATGTTCAGTACAACCCTAATAACTCCGTGTTTGCCATTGAGGGTATAACCTCGCCCGACGGACGAGTCCTCGGAAAGATGGGACACTCTGAGAGAATCGGCGACGGATTGTACAAAAATGTCGAGGGCAACTATCAGATGGGACTGTTCGACTCGCTTTGCAAATACTACAAATAATGTATTTAATGTATTGATGAATACAAACCTGCCTCTTTTGACATTTTTATTTACCGATTAATACTCTGTTATCTTAATGTAAATTTTAGTGTAAGGAGAGTCTCTGCCGCAACGTGAGAACGTTGCGGCAGGGGCAGTATTTTAAAATGGCCACGAACACCTTAAAGCGAATGATGTGTCTTGCTTTGTGCTTGATATGTGTGATCTCGTGCTTTGCCGGTTGCGGCAGCAATTCCGCCTCGACAGATACCGCTGACACATCGACCGCGGATACGACAGACAGCTCGACTCCGTCTGACGAGTATACTGCTGTGAGCAACGGTATCGTCAGCCCGGGGGCGTTTTATCAAAATCCCCTCGAGGGAGGGGCAGCAGACCCTATGATAGTACATCATGATGGAAAGTATTATCTGTACAGCACAGGAGGCAAGTCTCTTTCTGTCAGAGTGTCTGACAATCTGCTCACATGGGGAGATCCGAAGACGATTTTTGCACTTTCTCAGACATCATGGGGAGTAGACAGATGCTGGGCTCCGGAGGTTCATGAATACAACGGAAAATTCTATCTCTTCTTCTGCGGAAGAGACTCAAAGCAGATATTCCACGGCTCTGTTGCCGTATGCGATACTCCCGACGGAACATTCAAGCCGATCGGAGACAAGCCGCTGCTTAACTTTTCATACAGCGTAATAGATCTTTCCTTCTTCCTTGATGACGACGGAAAAACCTATATATTCTATTCAAAGGACTGTTCCACAAACAAGATCGGATCTAAGAAGGTCAGCCAGTCATTCGGCGTGGAGGTGTCAAACGACTTTACACGTCTGCTGTGCGACCCTGTGCTCATTTCCACTCCTACACTGTCTTGGGAGAAGCAGAGCGGAAACACGATATGGAACGAGGGCCCTGTCGTATTTAAAGAAAACGGAAAATACTATCTTCTGTACAGTGCAAACTACTATCAGAGTGCAAACTATTCTGTGGGATACTGCACCTCCGACAAGGTTCTTGCAGAATACGAAAAACCCAAAAACGGCTGTATTCTGAAGGGTAACGGAGAGACTATAACGGGTTCGGGACATTGCAATATTCTGAGACTTGAGGATGAGATATATCTCACCTATCACTCTCATACCGTCCCTCCGAACACAGACGGAGGACGCTCGCTGTATATCGACAAGTTGGTGGTATGCGATGACGGAACTCTGTATGCTGACGGTCCTACAAATACAAGACAGCCTCTGCCGGACGGTATAAACGGATATTATAAATATCATGGAGATGTAGAGATAACGGGCAACCTTGCAAAGGAGCAGGATCTCGGTATTCTCTGCGATGAAATGATCCCTAAGGGATTTGCAAATCTCGTTACTTTAGAAGATACAGACAGCATCACGCTCAAGTTTCCCGAGGGGCAGGGCTTTGATCTTATGTGGGTATACGCTACGAGTGTTGCAAGTTATCAGATCGAGTGTATGGATGTTGTTGTAAACGGCAAGTACATCTACGATGATGTGAAGTTCACAGGCAAGGGAACGGCTGCAATTATCAGTTTTGCAAAGCTGCCCGAGGAAACAAAGATCGAGCAGTTGACCTTCACATTTAAAAAGGCAGAAGGATCTGAGTGCTCAGCTATCGGCGAGATACTGTTCTCTACAAGAAAACAGGGCTGACGCAACTGTAAAAAAGCAGGAAAACAGGAATGTGCAATAGGCATGTTCCTGTTTTTTTGACCGAGCAGGTAATGTAACTCTCTGTGCAATTGTGCATAGCCTTTGCATGATTAAGAATGGATGACGGAGGACGGTTTGGGTGAATCCTGCTTTTTTTGTGAAAAGTATAGATTTTTTTGAAAACATGGTATATAATACAAGGGTCTGAGAGTATTATCTCCCCGCACAGCGAAAGCACGCAGATATCCTTATCGGAATCTGACGGCGGGGCAGGGGATATTTTCGGCACAAGTAATTATATCTCCGAAACGGAGAACAGTAACAGGAGGAAAAACATGAAAACAACAAACAAAAAGCTCCATGACATGGTAGGCACGGCTATTTTGGCGGCTATAGTGGTAATGCTACAGGCATTTATCGTAATACCGCTTGGTGCGTTTTCTATCACGCTGACACTGGTACCGATCATTATCGGAGCGATCATCTACGGACCCGGTGCGGGTGCGTTTCTCGGCGGAGTGTTCGGTGTTACGGTAGCTGTACAGGTAGTGACAGGTGCTGCGGGACTGCTCAGCTTTAAGATGTTCGAGGCACTGCCGGTAATTACGCTTTTGCTGTGTGTGATCAAGGGTGTGGCGGCAGGACTTGTGTCCGGACTTGTATGGTCCGCTTTTAAAAGCAGCAAAATGACTTCCGTAGGTGTAATACTTTCTGCAGTCTCAGCTCCTATAGTGAATACGGGAATATTCGTTGCGGGACTGTTTGTGTTCTATTATGATCTGATGGCGGAGTTTGCCTCTCAGAATGCATTTGCCGGTGCTGTTTCATTCATATTTGTCGGCATCGTGGGACTGAACTTCTTGGTTGAATTTGCGGTGAACGTTGCCCTGATCCCTGTGGTGCTGCGTCTGATAGCGGTGTTGAAACCTAAAAAGAAAGTATAAAAAAGGGACATCGAATATGGTTCTTGCGATAGATATAGGGAATACAAATGTAGTGATAGGCTGCTTTGAAGGTGATAGGATACTGTTTGTCGAGAGGGTATCGACAAATCACCGTGCGACCGACCTTGAGTACGCTTCTACTATACGCATGGCATTTCATATACATGAGATAGACTCGGCGTCTCTTGAAGGGGCTATTATATCATCTGTTGTTCCGGCACTTACCAACACAGTCAAGCATGCTATAGAAAAATACGCTCAGGTGAAGGTCACGGTCGTAGGTCCGGGTATAAAGACGGGTCTAAGAATACGTATAGACGATCCTGCACAGCTGGGTTCAGATCTTGTTGTTGATGCGGTAGCAGGGATAAATAACTATCCTGTTCCGCAGATAATAGTGGATATGGGTACAGCTACCACCTATTCGGTCATAGACAAAAACAAGAGCTATATAGGGACTCTGATCACCACGGGAATGTCGATATCAGCTGAAGCTCTGACTTCGTATACATCACAGCTGCCTCGTATCGGATTTGACATTCCGAGCGGAGTTATCGGCAAGAACACCGTTGACAGTATGAAAAACGGCATTATGTACTCTAACGCCGCGGCAATAGACGGCATCTGCGACAGAATAGAGCAGGAGCTCGGTGAGAGCTGTACCGTCATTGCTACAGGGGGTCTGTCAGCAATTGTAAGCTCCCTGTGCAAAAGAAAGGTGATCTTGGATGATAAGCTGATGTTAAAGGGGCTTATGCTCATCTACAACAAGAATAAATAGAAATCGAAAAAGACGGCAAATCTGCATTTAATGCGGGATTTGCCGTTTTTTTGTTGACATAAGTACCTTCTGAGAGTATAATATAGAAAAAATCAAAAAACGGTCGGGAGAGCAATATGAATTTTTTGGAAGAAAGAATAGTTCGTGACGGAATAATAAAAGAGGGAAACGTTCTCAAGGTTGACAGCTTTCTCAATCACCAGATGGATGTTGAGCTTCTCGATCGGATCGGTCAGGAGTTTGCTGAGCGTTTTAAGGACGAGAAGATAACCAAGGTGCTGACCATTGAGGCTTCAGGTATTGCGATAGCGTATGCTGCAGCCCGTTGTATCGGAACTCCTATGGTATTCGCTAAGAAAAAGAAGAGCATTAATCTCGACGGAGAGATGTATACAGCCGAGGTCGAGTCCTTTACTCACAAAAACAAAAATCAGATAATCGTATCAAAGAAGTTTATCTCTGAGGGAGACAGGGTGCTTGTTATCGACGATTTCCTCGCTAACGGCTGTGCTCTGCAGGGACTGCTGGCTATAACCGAGCAGGCGGGAGCCGACGTTGTCGGTATCGGTATAGTAATAGAGAAAGGTTTTCAGACGGGAGGCAGAATAATACGCAATCTCGGATACCGCCTCGAGTCTATCGCTATTGTTGAGAGTATGGACGCTGAGAAGGGTACTATTGAGTTTCGTGAGCAAAAGTAATTATTAAAAAAAGCATCCTCAAATGCTCTTTCGGAGTGTTTGAGGATGCTTTTTTGTATTGGATATTGAGTTATTATGCCTTCACCGTATCGCTTCGCACAAACGATCAGGATAAGGACTATAGCCGAGGATAGCCGATGGCACTTGACTTTTTTATAATGATGCTTTTCAGTTGCCCGATGTGAAGCTGCGGTCTACTGTGATCACGCAGTAATGATTTTCATGCTTTGCAGCGACCTTTTGCGATATATATGTACGCAGCTCAGATTCGCTCATTTTGCTGGATCTCGGCAGTACACAGTCGAATATTACATTTGTATGTGAGCTGCCGGGGACGATACGCAGGTCATGCATGCTTATCCCTTCGTTGAGCTCGGAGAGGATCGAGCTAATAGTTGACTTCAGTTGCTCTACTCTCGGGTCGGATGTAACGACCGGATCGTAATGTATGGATGTCAGCATTCCGAACTCCCTCGACAGATCTCTTTCGATATTGTCGATTATGTCGTGCGATGCGAGCACATCGTCATCAGCTGACATCTCGACATGCACTGACGCGAATTTTCTGCCAGGACCGTAGTCATGTATTATCAGATCGTGTGTATCGAGCACTCCCGGGTATGACATTATACGTTCGTTTACAGCTTTTACAAGTTCGGCGGACGGGGGATTTCCGAGCAGAGGAGAGATCGCTTCCTTTATCAATCCTACCGCACTGTAGAGTATAAATGCCGCCACTATCAGACCCATCCATCCATCCAGCTCCACGGAGCAGAAGTGAGATACGGCGGAGCTTATGAGAACGGCAAGAGTGCTGATAACATCATTTCTGGAGTCTTTTGCCGTTGCGATAAGTGTGGTGGAGCTGATCTTTTTTCCGATTTTTTGATTAAAGAGAGCCATCCATAGCTTTGTCAGAATAGAAGCGAGCAAAACAACTGTGACAAAAATACCGAACTCAACCTTTGTGGGAGCAATGATCTTCTCAAGGCTGGAACCTACCATCTCAAATCCGATCACCAATACAAGCACCGCTACCGTGAGGGCAGAGAGATACTCATATCTGCCGTGACCGTAAGGATGTTCGTCATCTGCAGGCTTTTCTGCAAGCTTGAAGCCGATCAGACTTATCACGCTGGAGGATGCATCAGAAAGGTTATTTACGGCATCGGCTGTTATTGCAACAGATCCGCACAGTAACCCCACCAAAAGCTTAAAACCAAACAGAAGTATATTACACACTACCCCAACTACCCCGCACAGCCTGCCGTAGGCACTCCTCACAGCAGAGGATTGCGTGTTTTCCGGGTCTTTAATAAATAATCTTACAAGTAATCCTGTCATTGTTACCTCTTCATCAAATAGCAGGGATGGTGTCTGTGAGTTTTGTGTGCTTGACTATGTAGTAGAAAAGCACCCCTCCGACACATCCGAAGGCTCCCTGGATCAGGTTAGCCGGGATATTGCTCAAAGCCGCCGCTCCGTATCTAAGCACGGTCCATTCATACGCAAGATACCCGATTGTCATGCATAATTCAGCAAAAATAGCTGACAAAGCTATTGCAACAGGAGCGGGTACGGTGATCTTTTTCAGAGCACGCGAGAGAAAACACGCACATGCCGCCATGCCGGCTTTGATCACCAAAGTGGCAGGGATATAGAGAACATATCCGCCTAACAGATCAGCAAATGCCGCACCTATGCCTGCCGCTGCCATGGCATGTATCGGCGAGAGGGTAAACGCCCCCAGCAGTACCATCATGTCACCTGCATTTATGTATCCCGGACCTGCGGGGAATGCGATCATCGTTGCCACCGTGCATAAAGCAGAAAACAGTGAAGTGAACACCAGCTTTCTCAGTTTTTCATTATTATTTTTCATAGTAAGAGCACCTCCCCGGGCTTGCATCTTTTCATAGTATACACCATGTACTGTATTAATTCAAGCACAAAGGGACAAGTTTTTTGCCTCATATATATAAATCCACTTGCCAACCGCCCGAAAAAATGTTAATATTATTGTTATAGAGTATTATTTGGAGAGTGAAATAATGAAAACAGTGGTTCTTGACGGTTTTGCTGTCAATCCGGGAGATCTCAGCTGGGATTTTTTAGATAAGTACGGCGAATATGAGGTATACGCAAAGACTCCTTATGAGTGTGCGGCACAGGTCATAGCAGATGCAGATGCTGTTTTTACCAATAGGGTAAATATTGACCGTGCGGTGCTTGATGCGTGTCCCGGTATCAAGTACGTGAGTGCCCTTGGTACAGGATATGACATGATAGATGTGGCGGCTTGCCGTGAGCGTGGCATAGAGGTATGCAACGTACCCGCTTACTCCACGCCGAGCGTGGCTCAGCTTGCGTTTACTTTGCTTTTGTCTCTTACTACGGATGTTGCGGGATTGTGCAATATTGTAAAAGAGGGAAAATGGACCGGTATTCCCGGATTTGAATACCAGAAGGTGCGTTTTACCGAGCTTAAGGACAAATGCGTAGGTGTGTATGGCTGCGGTGCTATAGGTGAATGTTTTGCCCGTATATGTCTGGCGTTCGGGATGAGGGTGCTTGCTTACCGACGTTCGGCTGAGCACGGTATCAGGGATGGCATAGAGTATACCGACGAGCAGACACTGCTGTCCGAGAGCGACTATATCTCGTTTCACTGTCCTCTGACAGATCAAACCAGAGGTCTGGTAAATGACGAGTTTATATCGAGAATGAAACGGGGAGCTATTATTATCAACACATCGAGAGGAGCCGTGCTGAACGAACATGACGTCGCCTGTGCTCTATCTGACGGCAGACTCGGCGGGGCAGGGTTGGATGTGCTTGCGTCTGAGCCTGCCGATCCGAAAAACCCCTTGCTGTCTGCTCCGAACTGTCTGATCACACCGCACAGTGCATGGACGAGTATTGAGTCCAGAAAAAGACTGATAGATGTGCTTGACCGTAATCTTGCATCTTTTTGGAAAACAGGTCAGGGAATAAACAGAGTATTTTGAGGTGATCTTTTATGCTGCTTGCTACAAGAAAAATGATCTGCGACATAGATGAATACGCAGAAAAGGTACTTGGAATAAAGCCACATACCCTGATGTATAACGCAGGAAAGTCAGCCGCTGACAGAATAAAAAAGCTTCTTGGCGAAAACGCACGTGTGTGTGTGCTATGCGGAGGAGGCAAAAACGGCGGCGACGGATACGTTATAGCGTCTGAGCTTTTTGATTCGGATCATTATGTCACGGTTTTTGAGTCGGATACCGACAGCAGAGACGAGTCGAGTGAACTGCACCGTACAAAACTCAAAAAGAAGCTCAAGAGCTTTTATTCTGTCTCTGACACGCAAAAGCTCGCCGAGGCGTGCGAGGGGGCTGAGATAATCATAGATGCTCTTTTCGGTGTCGGGTTTCACGGGGAGATGCCCGAGCCTGAGGCGTTTGCTCTGAAAAGTGCCAACAGCTCCCGTGCCATGAGAGTTGCTGTGGATATTCCGTCCGGTGTCGAGGCTGATACAGGCAGGGTGAGCAGGGTATGTTTCCGTGCTGATCATACGGTGACGATGGAGTATGTAAAACGAGGTATGCTTCTTTACCCTGCACGTGAATTTGCAGGACGGATACATCTGTGCGGTATCGGAGTGGACAGAGCTGAGATAGAGCAGAGATTTTCGTTTTCTGACAGAACTGTTGATACTGATATGATACGTAAATACATACTTTCACGCCCTGCAGACTCTCACAAGGGAACCTACGGCAGACTGATGCTTGTCTGCGGAAGCGACTATATGACAGGAGCTGCGGTACTTGCCTGTGAAGGAGCACTCAGAATGGGAGTGGGACTGTGCGAGCTTGTATGTACTGACAGGGTCGCTGCGGCTGTTGCCGCTCGCTGCCCGGAGGTGATATTTACTGTAGTACCTCCTTTGGCGGAATGGGATAACAGCGTGTATGAGAAGATACTTCTTCATTCTGTGGAGGCTGATGCGGCTGTCATTGGCTGCGGAATGACTGCACATAAAAATGCCCAAAAGCTCATAGAACTACTATCCTCACTTGTCGGGTGTCCTCTGCTCATAGATGCGGATGGGTTAAACTCCCTCGACGGAGATACAGGTGTGATCGAGCGTGCGTCCCGACAGATAGTGATCACCCCTCATCCGAAGGAATATGCAAGACTCGTGTATTGCGATATTGAGGGAGTGTTGCGTGACAGATACAAGAGTGCGTCAGCTCTCTCGGAAAGATGCGGCATCACAGTCCTTTTAAAGGGAGCGGCTACGATAACAGCCTCCCCAGATGGGATGAGATACATTAATACAACAGGGAACTCCGGTCTTGCAAAGGCGGGCTCGGGAGACGTACTGTCGGGCATGATCGGTGCACTTCTTGCTCAGGGCGTACCTCCGGTGATATCAGCCGCTCTCGGTGCTCACGTTCACGGTGCGGCGGCAGACCTGCTCAAAGGCGAATACGGAGAGTCCGGAATGCTCCCGCGTGATATTCCTATGGCTGCGGCAAGATACCTTGCTTCGCTCTGATACAAAGCTCCCATTCTCTGCGTGAAAGAGATCACGCAACCGACACAAAAATCCCCCGATGAGACTGCTGTTTTGACAGACTCGTCGGGGGATTTCAGTATATAGGAGCTTGCCGCAAAACTCAGAGAAATTTTGCGTAATCGTCAAATTTGAAAAGCAGATTTTTCTTCGCGTGGCAGTCGGAAGAGAGCATCAGAGGTCTGTTGCGGTCTTTTATCATTGATATCAGCTCGGCACTTGGGTATGCATCTGTACGGTAGCCTCGTGATATTGCTCCTGTGTTTATTTCAAAGCACACAGGATGCTTGCACAGGATGTCGAGTGCTTTGGCGGCTGCTGTTCTGTATCTTTGGCAGGAGCTGTCAAAGAGGGCATCCTGCTCGTTGAATTTTGTTACCAGATCAAAGTGTGCTATGATGTTACACTTTGTTTTTTCGTATAGCATTGCTGCATTTTTGTAATAATCCTCGCAGTAAGACAGAAAATCTCCGCCGTAGTATTTCTCTACCTGTTGCTTTGTCAGAGCGGCACTTTCATCTACGGGCAAAAATGCATCTTTGTGCTTTATGTAATGTACTCCGCCTATGATAAAGTCATATCCGATTGCAGGTGTATCCGACCATAGATCCTGTTCGATTCCGAGCAGGATCTTTATTTTTGATCTGTATTTTTCTTTGAGCCCGGTAATACATTCTCTGTATGCCTCTGTGCCTTCTTTTGACATGCACCAGGCAGTATCAAAGTATGTGTATCCATGCCCTGAGAAGCCTATCTCGGGACATCCCAGCTCCAGTGCATACTCGACTAACTCCTCAGGAGAGTCGCTTCCGTCGCAGAAGATCGTATGCGTGTGGTAGTTGGAGTATTTCATTTTGTCATTTTCTCCTGCTTAACCTTGTGATCAATGATATGTCTGGAGGCGAGCTCACGGTGAATGTCATCTACCGAGATCCCCATCTCTACCATAAGCACCATCACATGATAAGCAAGGTCTGCTATCTCATATACAGTCTCTGCACGGTCATCAGCCTTGCCGGCTATTATCACCTCTGTGCATTCCTCTCCTACCTTTTTCAGTATTTTGTCGATACCTTTATCAAACAGATAGGTCGTGTATGAGCCCTCGGGTCTGTCAGTCCGCCTTCCTTCAAGCAGAGAATACAGTCCACGCAGGGTGAACGTTGTATGCTCCTCACTTTGCCATAGCGGATGAGTAAAGCACGAGTCTGTGCCGGTGTGGCAGGCAGGACCGTCTTTTTTTACTACTATGACCAAGGCGTCATTGTCACAGTCTGCGGTGATAGACACTATATGCTGGTAGTTTCCGCTGGTT
Organism: Eubacteriales bacterium; assembly: GCA_045580775.1. Classification (GTDB taxonomy): domain Bacteria; phylum Bacillota; class Clostridia; order Oscillospirales; family CAG-272; genus JAZMZS01. Next base: position 14,778 of record JAZNOK010000175.1, on the reverse strand, counting down.
TCGCCTTTTAGCCACAGCTCACCTCTGGAGCGGCTCCAAAAGCAGGTAAGGCCTTTTTCTATTGATATTTCGAGGCTCTCGCGGTTCATGTATGCGACCGTGAGCACCTTCTGTGTCAGCTCGTCCACGATGACAGCGGGTATCAGTCCTTTTTCGTCAAATTTCAACTCGTCTATATTTACCATTATTACAACCTCACACAAATACCTTTGTTTTTCATTTCTTCTTTTAGCTCTTTTATCTTGACTTCGCCAAAGTGAAAGATAGAAGCGGCCAGTCCCGCATCTATATCGGGTATCTCGTTAAAGAGTGTGACAAAATCCGCAACGCATCCTGCCCCGCCGCTTGCTATTACCGGTACGTTTACCGCATCGCATACAAGCTTTAATAATTCCAAATCAAATCCACCTTTGACTCCGTCTGTGTCGATAGAGTTAACGACAACTTCGCCTGCTCCGAGAGAGACACACTTTTTTATCCATTCGATAGCTTCCATTCCGGTGTTTTCCCGGCCGCCTTTTGAGAAGACCCGAAAAACTCCGTCAACACGTTTGACATCGACCGATAGGACTACGCATTGGTCTCCGTATTTTTCTGCTGCCTCTTTGATGAGAGCAGGGTTTTTGATGGCTCCTGAGTTTACACTGACCTTGTCAGCTCCGCACTTGAGCACTCGGTCAAAGTCCCCGAGGGTGTTTATACCTCCGCCCACAGTCAGGGGGATGAATATACTGCTCGCCACCTCACGCAGAATATCGGTGAACAGCTCACGTTCCTCGTAGGATGCTGTAATATCGTAGAATACAAGCTCGTCTGCACCGTTATCGGAATAATAACGGGCAAGCTCCACAGGGGAGTTGACATCCCGTATCCCTTCGAAATTGACACCCTTTACCACCCTGCCGGCACGTACATCGAGGCAGGGAATTATTCTCTTTGTTATCATTTTGCCACCTCGATAGCTTGGGATAGGTCGATCTTTCCGATATAATAAGCACGCCCGATGATAGCACCGTACAGATTCATCTCACGCAGCTTTTTTATATCCTCTATACTGCTGACTCCTCCTGATGCTGTTATGTTCAGAGAATACTGTTCGGACAGCCTTTTGTAGAGATCCAAATTAGTCCCCTGCATGGCACCGTCTTTGGATATGTCAGTGATAATGACTGTTTTTATACCTGCATCCTTCATTTCCGAGAGAAAAGCGTCAAGTGTGTATTCGGTCTGCTCCAGCCATCCTTTTATTGCTATATATCCGTCTCTGAAGTCTGCACCTACAGCTATTTTATCTCCGTATGCTCTGACAGCTTCAAGAAGAAACGCCCTGTCCGTTACAGCTGCAGTTCCGATGATCACTCTGTCTACGCCTGCCTCTATATATCGGTCAACCGTCTGCATGTTGCGTATGCCTCCGCCTATCTCGCAAAACAGTGAGGTCTCGGTTGCTATTTGTCTGACGATATCTATGTTTTTGGTAGTTGCGTCCTTTGCTCCCTCAAGATCAACCAGGTGAACATGACCGGCACCTGCCCGCTCGAATTCATACGCTATCTCTATGGGATCGTTGCTGTATACCGTCATTTGATCATAGTCGCCTTTGTATAGCCGTACTGCCTTTTTGTCATAGAGATCGATCGCAGGAAATATTATCATACTCTACACCTCCTCACAGAAGGCACGGAGAATATCCAGTCCGACCTTGCCGCTTTTTTCGGGGTGGAATTGACACCCCATTATGTTGTTTTTGGCTACAGCTGCGGTGATGCTTGTACCGTATTCTGCCGTAGCAATAAGAGAATCTTCGCATCCGGCGGCAAAAAATGAATGTACAAAATACACGCAGTCACCGTTTTTTGTATATCTGAGGAGCTTGTGCTCTCGGGTGATGTCAAGTGCGTTCCAGCCGATGTGCGGGATCTTCAGTCTCTCGTCGATGCGGCCCTTCATCGGGACTACCTCCCCTGCCAGTAATCCAAGTCCCTTATGCTCGCCGTATTCATAGCTCCGCTCAAAGAGCAGCTGCATTCCAAGGCATATTCCCATTATGTCCTTGCCGAGTGCGGCTTGCTCCTGTATGAGCGTATCAAGTCCCATGTCGGAGAGTTTCTTTGCTGCATCGGCAAATGCTCCGACGCCTGGCAGAATGAGCTTGTCGGCTTTTTTTATGATATTTTTATCCGAGCTGACAATACTCTCAGCCCCAATATAATTGAGAGATGAGCAAAGCGAAAACAGGTTGCCCACTCCGTAGTCTATTACTGCTATCATCTGTTATTCCTATACGGTTATTATTAAAGCGTTCCTTTTGTAGAAGGTATTGTGTTTGTGTTCTTTTCATCAATTGAAAGGGCAAAGCGGAGACTTCTCGCGACACTCTTGAAAATGCCCTCGATTATGTGGTGGGAGTTTTTGCCGCACAGCTGTCTTATGTGCAGGGTGATGCCCGACTCACGGCAGAATGCACACCAAAATTCCTCGCACAGCTCACAGTCAAAGTCCCCTACCTTCTCAGTGGGTATATCGACTGAGTAGTACAGTCCTCCTCTGCCCGATATATCTACTGCACTCAGTATCAGTGTCTCGTCCATGGGAAGTGTCGTGTCGGCGTATCTTGTGATGCCGCGTTTGTCTCCCATGGCGGTTGCGACAGCACGCCCAAGACATATTCCGATGTCCTCAGCTGTGTGGTGAAAGTCAACATCGGTATCCCCATCACACGTCAGAGTCAGTGTGAAATTTCCATGGCGGGCAAAGAGCGTGAGCATGTGATCAAGAAACCCGCATCCGCTCGATATACTGCAGCTCCCGTCTCCGTCTATATTCAGACAGAGTGATATCCGGGTCTCGCTTGTTTCTCTGTTTATCTCGGAAGTTCTCATTTGTATTCCTCCAATATTTCTCTTACGGCAGACAGCAGAGCATCAGTCTGCTCCGGTGTGCCTACGGTAATTCTGTTGTACTGTGATATTCTCTCTTTGTCAAAGTGACGTACAAGTATCCCTCTGTTTTTGAGTGAACGGTATATCTCCCCTCCGTCAAGGTTCGGGTGCTTTGCAAAGACGAAATTTGTCTGCGAGTCTGTACATTCAAAGCCAAGAGAGGTCAGCTCCTTTTGAAGACGTGTTCTTGTTTGAATGATCTTTTTGCAGTTTGACATGTAATAGTCGTTTTCGCAGAGAGCCGCATAACCTGCTATGGCTGTCATTCGGTTTACGTTGTATGGGTTTGTAGAATACTTTACCGTATTAAGGTCCCGTATCAGAGCCTCGTTACCTATACCGAAGCCGAGCCTCGCACCTGCCATTGAACGTGATTTTGAAAAAGTACCGCATACCAGCAGATTTTCATATTTGTCAGTCAGATGAATCGCACTTTCCGCTCCGAAGTCAACATAAGCCTCGTCGATAATTACTACATTGTCCGGGTTTGTGCGGACTATATCTTCTATATCGCACAGCGGCATGGCAAGACCGGTGGGAGCGTTTGGGTTTGCTATTACTATATTCTTGTTTAATCCAATGTAATCGCCGGGATCGATCGAAAAGTCCTCTCTCAGAGGTATCAGCTCGTATGGGATGCGGTTGATCTCTGCAAACACAGGGTAAAAACCGTATGTAATATCAGCAAAGACAATAGGATGAGTATCGTCCGAGAACGCCATGAAGGCAAAGTTCAGTACCTCGTCAGATCCGTTTGTCATTATGATACGGTCACGATTGACACCGAATACCTCTGCCGCTTTGTCTTTAAGCACCGTGCATTCCGGATCGGAATACAGCTGCAAACTTCCTATCTCTGCTGCCACTGCCTCTGCTACCATGGGGGATGGAGGGTAGGGAGACTCGTTTGTGTTGAGCTTTATATACTTCATGTCCTTGGGTTGCTCTCCGGGGACATAAGGGGTGAGAGTGCTGTATTTATCTGAGAAAAATCTGCTCATATCAATCCTCAAAGCGTATCGTGGCACTCTTAGCATGGGCATCGAGTCCCTCTTTGTGTGCAAAGAGAGCAACCTTGTCGGCAACCTTGCCAAGTGCCTCTTTTGTGTAATAGGTAAACTGCGATTTTTTCACAAAGTCATCAACCGACAACGGAGAAGCGAAGCGTGCCGTACCGCTGGTAGGAAGAGTGTGGTTCGGCCCTGCAAAGTAGTCACCGAGCGACTCCGGGCAGTATCTGCCCATAAATATGGAGCCTGCGTGCTTTACTCTGTCAAGGTAGTCAAAGGGATCGTCTACGCATAGCTCCAGATGCTCCGGTGCTATTTCGTTCGCTATATCTATAGCAAGCATAAGGTTGTCTTTGGCGACGATTATCTTGCCGTTGTTGTCAATAGAAGCTCTCGCTATCTCTTCTCGGGGCAGCTGCGGTATTTGCCTTTCGAGCTCGTTGCTTACAGCTTCGGCAAACTCGTATGAATCGCATACCAGCACCGCACTTGCCAATTTGTCATGTTCTGCCTGAGAGAGCAGGTCAGCTGCTACGTGTCTTGGGTCGCTCTTTGAATCTGCCACTACAAGTATTTCGCTCGGACCGGCTATCATGTCTATGGAGACTTCACCGTATACCTGCTTTTTCGCTTCTGCAACGAAAGCATTCCCGGGTCCTACTATCTTGTCTACTTTCGGTACAGTCTCGGTTCCGTATGCCAGAGCCGCAATTGCCTGAGCACCGCCTACTTTGAATATTCTGTCTACTCCGGCTATCTTAGCCGCAGCAAGAATGACGGGATTTACTTTTCCGTCGGCGGATGGGGGAGTTACCATAACGATCTCGCGGCATCCGGCGATCTTGGCAGGGATACTGTCCATAAGAACTGTAGAAGGGTATGCCGCAGTTCCGCCTGGGACATACAGTCCTGCCTTTTCTATCGGTGTGATCTTCTGACCCGTCACGACACCGTCCTTTTCCGAGATGATGAAACTATTTCGTACCTGTTTTTCGTGAAAGGCACGTATGTTTGTTGCTGCCTCGCGTATAACCTCGAGAAACTCAGGCTCTACCGAATCGAATGCTTCTTCTATTTCGTCCGATGTGACTTCAAACGAGCTCAACTCCGCACGGTCAAATTTCTTTGTGTATTCATAGAGTGCGGTATCTTTTCTTTTCCTGACGTCAGCTATGATGTCAGAAACGATACTCTCTACGTTTGATGCTATGTTATCGCGGGCGAATATTTCGTCACTTGAGACCTCGCCCCAGTTGTATATCTTTATCATTTTGTTTGTACCTGTTCTTTCAGCTTTGCTATTACAGCTTCTATTTCGGTGTTTTTGAATTTGTAGCTTGCTCTGTTGACTATTACTCTTGCACTGATGTCAACTATGCTCTTTTTCACCTCGAGATCATTTTCCTTTAGCGTAGTTCCTGTTTCGACAATATCTACTATTACGTCTGAGAGCCCAAGCATGGGTGCGATCTCTATAGATCCGTTGAGAGCTATTATATCAATGTCACGGCATATACTGCGGTAGTAGTCACTGGCTATTTTCTTGAATTTGGTCGCTACTTTCAGTGTCCTGTCGCCTCTGTCAACAAAGTCCCGTTTTGCGGCTACTGCCATGCGGCATTTACCTATTCCGAGATCCAGCATCTCATATACATCAGGCTCATATTCGAGCAGAATGTCTTTTCCTGCTACTCCGAGATCTGCCGCACCTCTCTCTACATATATTGAGACATCTGAGGGCTTCACCCAAAAGTAGCGTACACCTGCTTTTTCATTTTCAAAAATCAGCTTTCTTGAGCTTTCCTTGATAGAGGGGCACTCGTAACCTGCCGCCTCAAACATCGCGTATACCCGCTCGCCGAGTCTGCCCTTCGGTAATGCCACATTTATCATTTTGAGTCCTCCCATCCGCCGAGCTTGACTGCACTCTTATATCGTAGCTTTTCCGGTATGGACTTTTGTACCGAAACGCTCCTGCCTTCGTTTGTGATCTTTGACACCGTATCGGTTATCTCTCTTACGGTGACGCTGTCTGTGTAGAGTATGAGGGTGTCGACGTCGTATTCTTGAGTGCTCTGCGTCATCTCCTCCAGCAGATCAAGATACAGAGCAAATCCCACAGCACCTGCACGCTTGCCCATGCGGTGTACCAGCTTGTCATACCTGCCTCCGGACAGGACTTTTGTAAAGATCCCATCGACAAACCCCGAGAACACGATGCCGTTGTAGTAGTTCATATCATTGACTATAGAAAAGTCTACACGTACATGCTCGGCATAAGGGGTGTCTTTTATCAGTTCCCATATTTCGCATAGCTCCGAGAGTGCACTTTTGGCTTTTTCCGTATTGCACAGCGGAGAAAGCTGCTTTATCGCCTCGTCCATTTTGCAGTATATGCCGCTGATTGCCGAGAGCACTTTTGCATCTGCCTCTGATGAGCCGTATTTAGTGCAGATGCGTTTGATGTCATGGGGGCTTTTTTTGCTCAGACACTCCAGTATCTCTGAGCGGAACAGCTCGTCCTGGGATATTTGGTCGAGTATTGATGCTGTAATATCAAGCTGGCAAATATCCAATACATATTTGTCAGAGATGCTCTCAAGACTCTTTAACGCCAGCATAATGACCTCAGAGATATCATAGCTGCCGATATCTCCTATGCACTCGAGCCCCGCCTGCGTGATCTCCTTGTATTGGTGTGTGCTGTCGGATACACGGTACACATTTTCGTCATAATACACTTTGGTCTTGGTTGACGGTGCATCATCTGCGTTCTTGATTATCGAGAGGGTCACGTCAGGCTTCAGAGCCATCAGTTTGCCGTTTGTATCATTGAATGTAATGACCTTGTCACTTACGAGAAAATCCTTGTTTTGTACATATAGGTCGTATTCTTCAAATTTGCCCATCTTGTAGGGCATATAGCCGTATTGCTTGTAAAGAGCCCTGAGCGAGTAAACAGCACGCTCGTCGCTTTTCAGTAGTGTAGTATCAATCATTCGCTTTTCTCTTTTCTTTTTTCTGCTCTTTCTATTGCTTTGTTATAGCCGCCCATTCCGTATTCTATACATTTGGATACTCGGCTGATGGTAGCGGTGGAAACGCCGGTTTCCTTTGATATGGTAGCGTAGTTTACTCCGGACTTCAGCATTTTTGCTATCTTCAGCCTTTGTGCAATATCCAGTATTTCCTTTATAGTACATGCATCCTCGAAAAACTCGTAGCATTCTTCAAGATTCTCAAGTGCCAAAATAGCTTCAAACAGTTCATCTGTATCTTTTGTATGCCATTTGCTCATTTTACTTTGCCTCACTTTAACGCTTTATTACTTTAGCAGGGTAAATTATATCACCGGTATTACGGCTTGTCAATAGTTTTTTGCAAAAAAAGTATCATATCTCCGCTAAAGTATATAATAATATCTAAGTATATTATAACATTCAGGGAAAATCAAGTAAAAAAGTATTGATGACTCTTGTATTTTGAAATTTATTCTTGACATAACGTTTCGAGTGTGATAAAATACCTAAAGTTATTGGGATGTAGCCAAGCGGTAAGGCACCAGACTTTGACTCTGGCATTTCGATGGTTCGAGCCCATCCATCCCAGCCAGAAAAAAGCACGCGTAAGCGTGCTTTTTTCAACTAAATCCGCCGATGGCGGAAGAAATCCACCTACGGTGGGTGAAATCACTTCGTGATGAAATCCCGCTTCGCGGGGATAGGAGAGGCGGATTTAATTTCATCTGAAGCCGCAGGCTGAAGATTTCATCCGAACGGAGTGAGGATTTCATCGTGGCAACGCCACGATTTCATTCTTTTCTAGTCTGTATACAGATTCGAACCAGCGAAATGCATTTTTGATATGGATTCCCCACAGAAGCAGATCTGTGGATAGATTCGAAACGGCGGAATGTTGAAGTGTTTGCAAAGTTGTGATATAATAAATTAAGAAAGGCGGTGTTCTTATGGCTATTCCGATTCCAAGATATTTAAAACATATAGCAAAACCTCAAAAGCAACAGAAAACGTGGACGCGTTTCGGGATTTGTTGCACTTGTGGTTGTGAAAAATTTTTGGTATATCAAAATTATCTGAACAAAGAGGAACTGCTACTCGAAAAGCCTTATTATGATGCTTTACATGAAATGTTTTCAGCCGGGGCATCCACGTGCACACGAGACGAAGATGGCACCCTTCATCATTGGAAATTATATGAACCAAGCAAGGGGTTAAAAGGTAGACATGAAGAGGTGTTTCTTCCCGATCGTCCGTATTTTTCCGGAATTGTTGTTATAAAATCCAAGTGTATCAAGTGTGAAAAAGAGTATTTACTTTTTGATAGCAGAATGCACGGTTATGATGGTATGACCAACGAAAAAGATCAACCAACCATAGAATACGAACCGCATTTCAAGCTAAAATGTAAAGAAGCAGTATCTTTGGAAGTTAAAGTTGAAAATGATGAATCCTTAGAGGAATTTCAAGATAATACTGACCTTGGTTTTACCGAAGAACAGTATTCAGATGCATTCTCTTGGATTATTATTTATCGAATAAACAACAATGGTAAAAAAGCAAAAATCTTTGACTGGGAAACCGCCTAATATATTTTACATAGCGTTTGTTGCAAGCATGGCGTTAAAAGTCCGGTAGGTCGCGGATACTTTTAACTCCCATCATCGCCGAGGGGTTATCTACCCTCTGCAAAAACCTCGTGCATCCAAATCGGCCACACACGGTTTTGCATCCGAATCGGACACACAGTATACCCCCGGTCTTGTGACTCTGTTTTTTCACTTTGCAGCAAATTACGTTTTTCTTTGGGTTGCTGCACTCTGATAGATGCTTGTTATAGAAGGCGGAAGGGCGGCTGTCGGCTTTATCCGTTTTTCGGATGGTCGGGTCTTTATATTATCATCGAAATAGGTCTGTATATCATCACTTGTCGGTGAGCAATTTCGTATTATACGATAGTTTGCGAATCTTCGGTGCTTGATTTTTTTGATTAAAATTTGATTGGAAACGGAGAGCTTTTTTATGAGATCAAAAAAGATACCGAATGCAGGTATACTGATATCCGGCTTGTGCTTAGTGCTTTTGCCGATCGTGATGTCTGAGCTATTTATACGTAATCTCGGATGGCTGATTGGTGTTTTTATTAAAACCGATGAAGGTGACAGGATTGACTATTCACGCATCTTTGAACAGTTAAGAGATGCTGAGCTTCATTTTCCACTTTTTATTGCGGTAATCATCGGTGCGGTATTTTGTCTAGCGTGTTTAGTGTTGTTTGGGAAAATAAAAAGTAACGGTATGCGTATCACATTTGAGATCTTTCTGTTTTTGCTTCTTTTTGTGGCTTGTTTTGTTTTCTCGGTCCTTTTTTGTGAGGTTAACAGTATTCGTTTCTGCGATCTGCTGACAGAGCTTCTGCCCATAATAGATAAACTGTAACGGAGAAAAAGAATGAAACGTAGATTGATTATTCTTGTTGTGCTGATCGTGGCTTTGTCTATGATGCTGAGTTCATGCTCACCTTCCTCGAATGTCTATTTGTCGCAGGGGGAAGGGTGGTATATGGGATTCGGATCTCAAATAATAGATATACCAAAGAACGATGAGCCGCTTTATATCGCCGGATACAAAAACGGAAGAGAAATAGAAGGTGTGCTTGATCATCCCTGTGCTAATGCCGTGTGGGCTGACACGGGAGACGGAGGCGTTTTGCTTGTCGGTATAGACTCTGTAGGTGTATCAAACAAAACTGTAGAGAATATACGTGACGAGCTTTCCGGCTTTTGCCGTGAGACAGGGTGTGTTTCTGTCAATGTATACGCGACCCACACCCATGCGGGAATTGATACGATGGGACTTTGGGGTCCTGTTGCAGTAGACGGAAAAAATACCGATTACATGACTAACCTCGTCAATGCCGCTGCAGCTGCGGCGAGGGAAGCGTATGAAGACAGAACAGAGGGTGCTTTGTATTTCGGAAGTGCCGAGACCGAGGGGCTGTTATACGATTCGAGAAGGCCGATCGAGTTTGATCGGGCGGTTTGTCAGCTTCGGTTTGAGCCTGTCGATACATCTGAGGACGGGATAAGGTTGATCTCGTATTCAGCACATGCTGAGTCTTTGCGTGGTGATAATACAATGCTCAGCCGTGATTTCCCCGGGGCACTTGCTGACATAATAAAAGAAAAGAGCGGGGATGATGTGATGTATCTTCCCGGTGCTATCGGAGGTCTGATAATGACACGGGAGCTTGTTTCGCCGTTTGACGCGGAAGAAAACATGCGTCTTACAGCACAGCTTCTGTCAGAAGAGGTGCTGTCTATAGATGACGAGACGGCTTTGACAGCAAATTTGGCTGTATCAAATATGAAGATAAAACTGCCGCTTGATAATACATACTTCTTTTTCGGGAAGTTTTTGGGCATACTTGATAATCAAACAGAACGCGGAAAAAGCGAAACCGGCTATGTGATCAAAAGTGAGCTTGGTGTTTTGACTCTCGGCGAAGTTACTATAGCACTTATTCCCGGTGAGATATTTCCCGAGCTTGTCAGCGGGGAGGGTCTTTCGGAGGGGGATCCGGAGCCGCTTGTTGAAATCGCCCAAAGACACGGTGTGCAAAAGCTTCTGACGCTGGGACTGTGCAACGATGAGATCGGGTATATTATACCTCCCGGAAATTTCCTGCTTAATGAAGAAGTACCGTATATAGAAACGGTTGAGGATGTTTTCGGAGAGGATCATTACGAGGAGACCAATTCTATGGGCAAGAACACCGCCCGGATAATAGCCGAGGCTTTTGAGCAGTCACTGATGGTTCAAAATGAGAAAACGAAAGAATAATAGCTGATTGTGATAATTGTGTGAAATATCACGCATGGCACTTGCTTTATTTTGTTTTGTGTGGTATATTATAGCCGAGGAGAGCCGAACTAATACCGCCGTCACAAACGGCTTTTCGGCATAAATTGACTCTCTTCGTTTGAAATATTCCTATATGTCTGCACTCAGATAGCCCATTTCTGCTCAAAAATCCGTGTGTGAGGGTCGCTATGCAAGTTTTAAACAGAGATTTTTGCTCAGATCAAGGTGCATCTTGCGACGGTGTATATTCATACTCCGAGCAAGTGCAACGCAGATATGGACAAAAATATCGTTTAAAACCGATATGAGTTCGGTTCTTCTCGGCTATACGAAAAAGCGTCACGCTATATAATCGACCACGCACATCTCGATCTGCGTGTTCAGGACATTGCGGATGCACTCGGATATAACAAGGACCATCTCGGACGGCTGTTTTTGCGTTACGGCGGAAAAACTCTCAAGGAAGCGATAGCCGAGGAAAGATTGAGTCAGGCAAAAGAGCTTTTAGTCTCCACAAGCTACGATCTGAAAAAGATCTCCGTTTTGTTGAGTTTCTCGGGTACCAACACCTTCGTGAAGTTTTTTAAGTATCATACAAAAACAACTCCGAGTAAATACAGAAAGTTGAATCAAAGATCATGAAAACAAGTATATTGAGTATTGGTGAGATCATATGGGATGTTTACTGCGATCAAAAGACGCTCGGCGGTGCACCATTGAATTTTGCCGCACATAGTGCAAACTGCGGTGCTGACAGCTATATTCTGTCTGCCGTGGGGAAAGATGCGTACGGCTCAGAGGCACGCAGTATTATTGAGGCATCAAGCGTCAGGACCGATCTCTTGCAGCAGAACACATACCCTACGGGCAGATGCGACGTTACACTCGGAAGCGACGGATCACCCAAATACAAGATCGCACAGGACACGTCATACGATAATTTGGCCATCTCCGAAAAGGAGCTTGAATTTATCTCCTCGAGGAGCTTCGATGCGTTGTATTTCGGTACTCTTATTCAACGCTCACACAACTCTCGAAATGCGTTAAGGCAGATCTGCGAAAATGTCAGCTTCAAGGATATAATATGCGACGTAAATCTCCGCAACGGATGCTACGATGCTGAGTCCGCTGCGTATTGCCTCGAGAAAGCCACGATACTGAAGATAAGCGACGAGGAGGAGCCAAAGCTCAGGCAAATGGGCTTGTACCGCACAGACGACGCATCTCCGGAGTCGATCGCTTCAAGTATATGTGCCAAATATCCGAACATAAGGATACTGCTCTTGACAATGGGGAAAAACGGCTCTGTCACATACTGTGCAGAAACGAAAAAGGTTTATCTCACTCCCGCAAAAAAGACAGTCGTAGTCTCGACTGTCGGAGCGGGAGACAGCTTCCTTGCTGCGTGGTGCTGCTCTTATTTAAGCGGTGAGGATATTGAAACAGCCAATAAAAAGGCTGCGGTACTCAGTGCTCTTGTCGTCAGCAAAAAAGAAGCAGTAACGTAGTCAAACGGAGCCCGGCCGAGTTGCCGTTGCTACCCGAAAACGCAAAGTAAGAATACAATAACGATAATAACGTGTGGGAAGGACTGCCTCAAAAGTTCTTCCCACGTGCCGCTTTTTCACAAAGCTTTTATACACTCTGTATTTACAGGGTGGTTTTCGTTTTACAACGAGCTCGGACATCCTATGGGATATACACCCTCGGATGTCCGAGGTCGTTTTTTTACGTTTCTTACTTAATACTCGATGCAAACAGAAAATCCGCGACAACAAATCTGTCTGCTCTCGTTTTATCATTGCATTATTCGCCCCTTGTATACATGCCTGCTGATTTTTTTGACGCACTTGAAAATATGACACCTACATAATTGTACAAAGATACGAAAAAAAATATATAATTGTTTATTGACTTATCTCAGCATACATGCTAGAATATAAATGTATAGTTATCATTATATGTAAATAATTTTAAAAGGAGAAAAACCATGAAAAGAAACCTGATCATCATCACAGCGGCTCTTCTCTGTGTACTCATGGCAGTACCTTTCGCTATGATGACAAGTGCAGACGTAACCGTTCCCGCTGAGCCGCAGGCTACAGGAACAGCCACGGTATACGTTGCACACAAGGAGATCGTGGAAGGCGGCTCCGATGTTACTTCGCTCACAGGAGGAGACACTCCGGACGTTCCCTTCAGAACAGCTAAGTTCGCGTACTCAGAAGAACTGTTTTCAACCGGAAAGGGTGCTAACGGAGGTAACATAGTTGCCGTCGGTAAGTACCTTATTGATCCCCCCCAAAAAGCACCCTACAATAACGTCGGTACCATACCCGCTACAACACATCCTATCGTTATCACTGCTGTAGACGGTAACACCGACTACACCTCCAGAGACGGAAACGGCGATATCTATTACATGAATGACGAAAGCAAAAATGCAGGCCAGCTGGGCATGGTCATGATAGGATTAGAAAAGACTGTTATATTTGAAGGCGATGTTATTTTCGATAACATAGTTATTCTAAACCGTTACAGTACAACTCATGTCAGTGCAAACAAGGCACTGAGTGTTATCACCGCAAAGAGCAAGCTCGTAGTTACCGATACTGTTCAGTTCGCTGAGATGAGCGGAGGAGTAAGCTATGTTCTCAACATTGAAGCAGGTGCGTACGCTTACCTTCACAAGCTCGGATTTGAGAAGTACACAGGTACAGGTACTATCGTTGTAGGCGACGAGATCAAGGCTTCTGTTTCCGAGGCAGATTTCGCCGGCTTCGAAGGTAAGATCGTTGACAAGAACGGTGTTGAGCTGTTCGCATCATCTAATGTTACCACAACTCCCGATGCTGTAACCACAGCTCCTGACGCTGTTACCACAGCTCCTGATGCTGTAACTACTGCCCCCGATGCTGTTACCACAGCTCCCGACGCTGTAACCACAGCTCCCGATGCTACAACCACAGCTCCTGATGCTACAACCACAGCTCCCGATGCTACAACCACAGCTCCCGCTGATACCAATGCTCCCGAGACTCAGGCTCCTACCAAGGTTGAAGTTCCTGCAAAGCCTGTAGCTCCCGACAACAAGATCTATGTAGCTTTCAACAACAATGCAACCATCGACATCTCTGTATCCGAAGATGGCGGAGCTACCGCTGCTGCTCCCTATAAAGCAGAGCCCACCTCCGCATGGACAAAGCTCTTCACAGAGGGACTCGGCAAGGACGGCGGAGTTGTTGTAATCGTAGGTAAGGCTTACTTCGGTGCAAACATCAGCATCCCTGCTACAACCAAGCCGATCGTATTTACTTCTACCGACGGAACTGCAAACTTCATCTCCAAGAATGCTGACGGTACTCTCAACACTGTAAACAAGGCAGGTAAAGAGGGCGGTCAGTACGGTATGTTCATGATCATCGAAAATGGCAGAACCGTTACATTCGAGGGTGATGTAATATTCGACAACACCGTAATTCTCAACCGTCTCTCAGAAAAACAGGTAAGCGAAGGCAAGACTACTTCCACCATCGTGGTCAAGAAGTCCATCACCATCACCAATACTGTTCAGTTCGCTGAGATGACCGGCAAGCAGAACTACAACCTCATTATTGAAAAGGACGCATTCGCATATATTGATGCACTCGGATTTGAGAAGTACACAGGTACAGGTACTATCGTAGTAGGAGACACCATCAAGAGCTCCGTAAAGGCTTCTGACTTTGCAGGCTTCGAAGGTAAGATAGTTGACTCTCAGGGTAACCCTGTATTCGCTTCAACTACAACTCCTTCTAATCCCTCCACTCCCACTCCTTCAGATCCCTCCTCAAACACAGGCGACATCAACCTTGCACTCGTTTGCATCCTCGGTGTCAGTGCTGTTTGTGCAGGTGCTGTTCTCACTCTCAAGATGAGACGTGCGTAATCACTACATAAGCAATA